>CAOQNC010000010.1 GCA_948511255.1 uncultured Candidatus Saccharibacteria bacterium
ATAATATTCTCGTGGGAGTAATTCCCCATAAGTTACAAAGCGTCGCTCCGGGCGACAAACCAGCCCCGGCCGCGCCGAGTTCTTTTCATGGAGATCGTGAAACCCGCTTGAGCTAAAAATTAAACATAAAAAGTTGCATAATAAAGGTGCCGATCCAAACACCCGCAAAAGCAACTAGCTCAAGATCAGCCAATTATCGCGCGCCCCGGCCCGCAATAAGTATAAGTGGTTTCTAGCACAACTTTCTAACCGTAGTATCAGATTAGCCAAACCATCAACACGCCAAACCGTCAGTCCAGTTGACCATCAACCAGAATACCAACAACCTGTTCAACAACGCTGGCAACAACGGCAACTACTGGTTCTTCCTCTTCTCTCTCGCACGCTCTTTCTCTCCTGCCTCCCGCTTCTCCCCTTCAGCTTTCGAAAGACCAGCTCCCCGTTCCTCTGCCTCTTACTGTGCCCGATCTCCTCCAAGGATCCCTATAAATTACCAAGTCTCTCATTATCGTTATTTCGCTGCTCCGCAATGCTATAATATTTTCATGAGCATAAAACCTCATGGCGCCGACAGCTAACGCTTGATACAAATCCGCTTTAGCAAAACCGCCAATTTGGGAGATCGTGAAACCTCCTCAAGCCTACAAATAACCGCTACAGGCCAGATTTATCGCTCAAGCTACGGCTTGCGTCACAAATATAAAAGGTTTCTTGACCGAACAACCCGTGGTATTCCAGGGGCGGCTACGTCGACCAGAGAACCAGCAACCTGTTCGCCAACGCCGGCAACAACGGCAACTACTGGTCGTCTACCCCACACTCTAACGGCACCAGCGCCTACATCCTCAACTTCAACGGCACCGACAACATCAATCCGTCCAATACCAGCAATCGGTACAACGGCCGCTCCGTTCGCTGCCTTTACTCTGCCCGATCTCCTCCAAACCAAAATCATAGTATAATTATCTCATGGGCATAACAACCCACAAGTTACAAAGCGCCGCTCCGAACCGCAAAAGTTCCAGCCGTGCCGAGTTCTTTTCATGGAGATCGTGAAGCCTCCTCGCAGTATAAAAACTACAGGCTAACAAAAAGCTTAAGTTGCGACTTCTGTTTTAATAAAACGGCTTCTTTCCATTACGGCTATTTTATCAGGTTTATCGTCGTCGATTATTGTTAGGGGTGGCTACGTCAATCAGAATACCAGCAACCTGTTCCGCAACGCCGGCGACCAAGGCCGCTACTGATCATCTACGCCAAACTCAGACGGCAGCAACGCCTACAACCTCTACTTCAACGGCACCAGCAACATCAATCCGTCCAACAACAACAATCGGCAGAACGGCTACTCCGTTCGCTGCCCTTTACTGTGCCCGATCTCCACACAATGATATAATAAAATTGTGGATCTAAAAGTCCATATAGTCGAAACAAAACTCTGAGTTTAGAAGCTCCAATTTTGTCTAGACTTTTCATGGAGATCGTGAAGCCTCCTCTAGCTAACATATATAAATAGCGCAGGTCAGTTTTACAATTTATAGGTCACGGCCTATTCATTACTCCAACGGCTTCTATTGTTCGCTTCTCATAACGACGCATTACCTACTATGGGGCGGCGCCGTCAACCAGAGTACCAGCCTGTTCAGATACGCCGGCGACAACGGCTTCTATTGGTCGTCTACTCCGAACACTAACAGCAGCAACGCCTACCGCCTCAACTTCAACGGCACCGACAACGTCAATCCGTCCGACACCAACAATCGGCAGAACGGCAACTCCGTTCGCTGCCTTATACTTGTGCTCAATCTCCAAATTCAAAAACCATCATCAATATACTATAATATACATGTGGACATAAAACTCCATAAAGTCTAGACAACGCCCGAGTTCATTCTCCGGCTTTGCCAAAACTTTTTCAGGAGATCGTGAAGATTGCTCTGACAAAAAACATCTCAGCCCAGTATATAATTATCAAGTTCCGACTTGATAATTCACTAAATATCTTCTTTGCGTTTTGTACCTCCAGTCTAAACGCGGTTAGCGAAACATCTACCAGTAGTATACGTCGCCCAAAGGGGCGGCCGCGTCAACCAGGATACCACCAACCTGTTCCGCAACGCCGGCGCCAACGGCTACTACTGGTCATCTACTCCAAACTCTAACAGCAGCAACGCCTACGAACTCAACTTCTACGGCACCACCAACATCAATCCGTCCAACAACTGAAATCGGAACAACGGCCTCTCCGTTCGCTGCCCTAGTTGTGCCCGATCTCCTATAAATTCAAACAATCAAAACCATAAGCGAGCCCCCACACGTAAACGCGCAGGGGCTCAACTATCTCCTAGATAATCTAAACGTACGTTCAAACTATCTACCCCTATTTTATCATAAGTATTATAAAAGCAATACCTTTTTCAATACTTTTTATAACTTTTTACCATTAAGTTTTCCACAGACAAGTCCACCACAACAAATTTCACATCATATATTATAATATTTTTATGAGCATAAAACCTCATGGCATCAACCCCAAAGCCCGATACGCATCCGCTCTGGGCAAACTGTCAAAACATGGAGATCGTGAAGTTTTCCTTAACTTTCCAATAAACAGGAATAAGTTTTGGCAAGATCTATTGCAAAGTTACGGCTTTCAATAACCTCCTATAACTTCTATTTTCGGTCTTTTTGACCCTGCCCTACATTATAGGGGCGGCCGCGTCGACCAGGACAGCTGGCTGTTCGCCAACGCCGGCGACAACGGCAACTACTGGTCAGCTACTCCAAGCTCTAATAGCAGCAACGCCTACAACCTCAACTTCAACGGCACCGACAGCATTAATCCGTCCAACAGTAACAATCGGAACACCGGCCGCTCCGTTCGCTGCCTTTATTGTACCCGATCTCCAATTTCCAAAACCATCTCCGAAAAACCGAAATATTCCCGAAACCTGAATTCGCCCTTGACAATTCCCCCTTCATTTGCTACAATAGAACTATATTCGGGGTTACCCGCAACGCCTCTAGTCGTAAGACTAGGGGTAAATTTGTTTCAGCAAACCCCATACAACTTATTAAAACCGTCCACGACTAGCCCGAAGTCGCTCTCCGACAGCGTCCCCATTCGACAATACAAACGCAACACACTACAAGTTCTTGCCTGCGCAAGTACTGCCGTTGATATTTTACCTTGAAAGATAAATGGAACATACCAATCTCCTTCGTGTGACTGCGATGTTAGTGGGATCCCCATGAATCCAAATCGGCTAAGTTTTTTAAAGACCAAAACCGGACGAGAAAAAGCTTCATTCTTTCCATTAATTTCTACGCCCACATTCTTCCCCACCGCGCACCACCAAATCTCACCTTCTTTGATAGTTGGAATCCTACCCGACCGGTTCGTTCGCTTCTTCAACTCATTCCACTCATCAAAACACAGATTATCTTCTTTAGCCATCATCTCATTACCTTCATCCATCTTCCCAACTTCTCCTTTCATTTTCAGACAACTTTGCGCTCCATTATATCATATTCGTCAAGCCACTTCCAAGCACAAGCACGATAAAACTTTCACAAACCCCATACCGAGCCCGAATAAGACATCTCTCGTGTCGCCGCGAACTCCACCAAAAAAGGACGGTGACCAGAACATTCCAATTCCGGTCCCGCCCTCATTGCTAATATCATATCTCACCATTCAAGCAAAGTCAAGCACATTACCCCCAGCACAAACACGATAAAACTCGCAAAAAGTCGCTCGCTCACATCATAAATGATGTTCGCTCGCTCCGAAGGCTCCCTTCGTCCGCGCCGCGCTTCGACATCATTCCTTCTTCCGCCTCAAGCGGCGCAAACTTCGGTCGCCAAGCATCAAGGGGTTCTCCTCCTTGCGGCAGCAAAGCCGCCGCAAATCATCACTGCGCCAAAGGCGCTGTCAAAATCTCGCGCCGCAAGCGGCGCGCACCTCGTTGTTCTCGCCTGCTCGAACAACTTCGGAGAACCCCAGAGCGTGCCCGCAATCTTGCGCAGACGCGCCAACTCGCGTCCACCTCTCGTGCATCCGAACAGACAGCCGGTTCAGCGATTCAGCAAATGGCAATTTCCAGTTCGAGACAAAGCACACCACGGCACTCTTCTTGAGCATCAAACCTATCTTATTCCGAAACCAAAGCATCCCAGCCCGCGCTGGAGTTGTAGTTTTTTGTCCCAGCATCTTATTCCAATTCTGCTCCATTCCGCCAAATCTGCCGGGCAACTCCAGAATCGGCAAGGCCCAAAAACTCCAAGTCTTTAGACTTGGAGTTTCCCTATCGAGACAGTTTTCTTAGCCGGAGACCGGGCACAATCTCCAACTCTGTGGGGCGCTTTTTCTGGCGCGCCCCACTTCCGTCTCGAGGTAGTTTGGGGTTCGGGAAAACCCTCACTCCCAAAACTAGCCTTGTTCCTCCGCGCTATCGCGCGATGCAGCGAACGGAGAAGCCGAGGCGCCGACCCCAGTTATTGGACGGAGCGATGTAGTTGGTGCCGCTGAAGTTGAGGTTGTAGGCGTTGCTGCTGTTAGAGGGAACTGGAGTAGATGACCAGTAGTTGCCGTTGTTGCCGGCGTTGGCGAACAGGTTGCTGTCCTGATAGATGATGCCGCCCCATGGATGATATTGATGAGCGGGGTGTGTTCGACCGACCAGGGAAACAATTCGAAGTTTAGTTTAGCCGTGACTAAATAAAGTTGCTAGGCTCGATGTGGTTCATGAATTGAGCATTGTTTCACGATCTCCATTTGGCGATTCGCTAGGGCGGACTTTTGGTCAGGCTCTAGGTTCTGCGCCGTGAGTTTTTAGGCTCATGAGTATATTATAGTATAAGTTGTTGGGCTGGCAGGAAAGTCAATGCGACGCTCGCGTCGCATAACGAACTTACAGTGAGCAAATCTGGGCTAGTTACGCAAGAAAATACCTCCGCGGGGGCGGAGATACTTTCTTGGCTGGGCCGGCAGGATTCGAACCTGCGAATGCTGGGACCAAAACCCAGTGCCTTACCACTTGGCGACGGCCCAATATGTTTGTATTGTATCACGTTTGGCTAGAAAAGGGAAGGGCTAGAGGCCGGCTTCGCGGAGGTTCGGGTATTCTTCGAGGACGACCTTGATGCAGCCGGCGATGGGGATGGCGATGATGGCGCCGACGAGGCCAAACATATACATACCGATAACGATGGCGGTGAGGACGAGGGCAGTCGGGAGGTTCAGAGCGTCGCCTTGGAGCTTCGGGGCGATGAAGTTATTTTCGATTTGTTCGTAGATGATGTAGAAAATGAGGAAGATGATAGCGGCAATAGGGGAGCTGAAGAAGAGGAGGAGGGAAATAAGGACGCAGCTGATGATGGGGCCGAACATCGGGATAAGATAGAAGGTCATGGCGATCAGACCCATGGGGAGGGCGAGGCCGCTGGAGAAGCCGCAGGTCAGCGAGAGGAGAAGGACGGCGACGGTCGTGACACAGCCGTCGAGGACGGCGACGGTGACTTGTTTTGAGACGTAGGTGGAGATGACGCCGGCGAGGCGCTCGGAGAGGCGTTTCCAGGCACGGAGAGCGGAGTTCTTGCGGCGGCCTTCGAGGGTGGTCCAGAAGGATTGGATGATGGCTGGTCCCTCGATTGAGAAGAGGAGGGTCAAGATGAGGGTTAAGATGACGCCGGTGGCGACTTGGGAGACGGCGCCGATGCTGTTGACAAGGATGCTACTGAAATTGCCGACGAAAGTGTTGGAGAAGTTTTGGAGGGCGGTGAAGATTTCGTTTTGGAGGTTGTCAATGCCAAGGCTTTGGCCGAAAGTGTTGATACCTTCCCAGCCGCCGAGGGTGTCTTCGAAGGTGGCGGGGAGCTGGCGGACGAAGCGGACGGTCTCGTCGATGACGACCGGGGCGACGACGGCGATAATGATGCCGAGGACGAGGATGATGATGACGTAGGCCATGACGGAGGCGAAGGAGGAGTTTTCTTTTTTGGTCAGGCGCTGGATGCGGGCGGCGAGAGGCTGAATCGCAATCGAGAGGAAGAGGGCGATGCCGACGATGATGAGGCCAGGGAGGGCTTTCCAGACGAAGAGCGCGACGAGGCCGAGAGCGAGAATAACGAGCCAGAAACGGACGAAGGTTTTTGTATCAATATCAACGCGGTAGCTTTTCTTATCCATGGATTAATTATAGCATAGATTAGGCGTTTTTGTAGTAACGGCGGAGGAAAGCGTCGCGGAATTCGAAGAAACGGTCGTCAAGGATGCTTTGGCGGATTTCTTCGGTGAGGCGGATGATGAAACGGAGATTATGGGCGGAAGCGAGGCGGTAGTACTGTGCTTTTTTCGCGGGGTCGCCGGAACGCCAGAGGGCGCGGAGGGAACCGAGCGTCCAGCCCTCTCGGCAGGTCGCACAGTCGCAGCCGGGTTCGAGGGGCTTTTCGACGCCGGTGAATTGGCGGAGATTAAGGTTGCCGTCGTGGGTATAAATCTTGCCATGGCGGGCTTCGCGGGTGGGGGCGACGCAGTCGAAGGTGTCAGCGCCCATTTCGGCGCCGATGAAAATATCGTCAGGATGGGAAAGGCCAAGGAGGTGGCGAGGTTTGTTTGCGGGGAGTTCTTCGTTACACCAGCGGAGGATTGCGCCGAGGTCTTCTTTCAAGAAGGCGCCGCCGAGACCAAAACCGTCGAACTCGGTCGGAGTGCCGGTGGTTGGGTCGGGGACAGTCATCGCACCGAGGGTTTTCGCGGTCGAGCGACGGAGGTCTTCCCAGCGGCCACCTTGAAGGACGCCGTAGAGATGCTGACGGTAGCCGAGGTCGTCGCGATGTTTGAGATGTTCGCGGAGGCTGCGCTCGGCCCAGCGTTCGGTGCGGGCCATGGCTTCAATATTATATTCATAAGTGTCAGCAAGGGAAGTAAGCTCATCGAAAGCCATATGAATATCCGAGCCGATTTGGCATTGGATGCGCATGGATTCTTCGGGGCCGATGAAATCGGGCTGACCGTCGAAGGGGTCGGTGAAGTCGACGCCTTTTTCGGAGACGTGGGCGAGGCGTTCTTTATGGGCGGTGTTGGTGACGCCGCGTTCTTTTTCCATGGAGACGACTTTACCGAGACCGGAGCCGAGAGACATAACCTGGAAACCACCGGAGTCGGTGATGGTGGGTTTTTGCCAGGGGTTATTCGGTAGTCCGTCTTGGCGGTCGGGACACCAATTAGCGAGACCGCCTTGGCTGGCGATTTCGAGGGATTGGCGACGGAGGTGATATCCATTAGAGAGCATGGCCTGGGCGCCAGCAGCATTTAGGTCGTCGGCGGAGAGAAAGCGGACGTAACCGTGGGTGCCGACGGACATGAAAGCAGGGGTCTTGATATCGCCGTGGGCGGTGTGAATGACGCCGGCGCGGCCGAGGGAACCAGGGATTGATTTTTCGATTTCAAAGAATGACATATATATTATTATAGCATCTAATCGGTCGCCAGAGTGGAGTGGCCGTCTTCGAAGTGGAGGTGGGATTTGAGGGTTTTGGCGAGGTAATTGGTAAGCGGAAGGAAGATGGCTTCGAGGATGAGGCCAGCGATGAATGCGAAGCCGGCTTGAGTGAGAAACTCCCAGAAAGTGAGGCGGCCAATGAAAGCGGCGGTTTCAAAAATGACGGAGTCGAGAAGGTGGGCGAAGAAGGAGGAGCTAAGGGCGCGGAACCAGAATTTGTTGAGGTGCTTTGGGGAGTTTTGACGGATTTTGACGAAGAGGAAGTTGTTGAAGCGTTGGCTGCACCAGAAGCTGAAGATGCTGGCGAGGAAGATGCGGCTAGCCATGCCGGAGATAGCGACGAAGGCGGAGTTGTCGGCGCCGGGGTAATCGGGGAGGGCGGAGACGGTCCAGAGGAGAATACAAGTCAGAAGGCCTAGCCCGAAGCCGCAGGCCGCGACGGTGTCGGCGGTGCGTTTGCCGTAGATTTCGACGATGAGGTCGCCGAGGATGTAGGTGATAGGGAACATGATAATTCCGCCGTCGACTGGGATGCCGAAGAGATTCCAGAGTTTGATGGCGGCGAGGTTGGCGACAACGACCATACAGCTCATGATAGCGCCCATGACCATAAGGTAGCGGGCGGATTTGGCGGGCATGGTTTCGTTAGATTTGGATTTTGTAGTTTTCATAGATATATATTGTAGCATGGTTTGGAGATTTTGCAAGGGAAAGGACGCCTCTTTTGAGACGTCCTTATTGCGTTTTCTGCGCTTTTTTGCGCGAGATGCGCGGGTGCTAATGGGGAATGCGGTGCGATCGACGACTACTGGACGATTTGGTCGGTGTCGGCGGAAAGATAGTAGGTGAGACGGCTCAGGCAGGGATGAACGATGAAACTGAGCGCAAATTCGAGCGCGGTCGCTAAGCAGAACGTGCAGACCATGAACCAGACAATCCAGAAGAAGTCACGCTGTCCGCCGAAGGCGAGGGGTGCGAAAATCAGAAGTTCGATAGTGCGGCCGGCCATAGATGCACCGAGGGTGCGGGATTGGTAGGATTTGCGGTCGTCGTCGAAGTTGCGGAGTTCTTGGGAGCGGCGGACAAGCTGGAGAATCCAGTTGCTGATGAAGCTGCCGGCAAGAAAGGTGAAAACTTTGGCGAAGACGGCACGAAGCGTGCCGAGACCGAGGAGCCAGTAGACAAGACTGGCGACGATCCCGAGAGCGCAGGCGACGAGGCAGGCAAGGTTGGTGAATTTGCGGCCGGCGCGGTCATGGATAAGATTGCGCAGGGTGCAGGCGAGAACGTAGGGAATGAGGCCGGAACTGACGATAATAAGCTGATCGCAGGCGAGCCGGGTATCGCCGGCAAGGTTGCTGGCGATGGCGATGAAGATGGCCATGATGGCGGTTAGGGCGCCGAGGCAGACTTTTGTGCGATGGACGCTGTGATAGTCGATCAGGAATTGATCGACGCGTTCAAGGGCGGTGGTAGGTTTGGCGTTTTGGGAGAGGGCGCTGTTTGGAAAATCGTGGGCGTCGAGGGGCGGGATAGTGCTTTGACTGGATTGGTTGGCGTTGGCGGAGCCGGTGGTGCTGTTGAAGCCAAAGTGGGCAAATAAACCAAAAATGCCGCCGCGGCCGCCAGGGCCTGGGCTACCGGGGCCTGGGCCACGACCGCCGCCGTGAAAGCCTCCAGGGCCGTGGCCGCCGAAGCTTCCGCCATGACTTCCTCCGTGTCCTCCGAATCCGAATGGCATAATACATTCCTCCTTTTTAAGGTACTGTGATGTTTGAGGGATCTTTGAATATTTTTGAGGCATTTTGAGACATCTCAAACGAGCCTCGGGGGAGACTTAATATCATTGTAGCACAGAATGTGAGAAATGTCAAGACGGTAATGGTTTTTTGGGGCTGTTTGAGGGCTTGGGCGGGCTGTCGGAGTTGGTATGGAAGGTCGGATTTAGGCGGGGTTGACAGATAAAAATAAACGCGATAGAATGGTAGTCATGCTAAAACTTTTTCGTTATCTTAAACCTTATTGGTGGCAAATAATTATACTCTTATGTGCGGTGGCGGGGCAGGTCTGGTCGGCGTTGCAGCTGCCGGCGTTGATGGCGAGCATCGTGAACGACGGAATTGTGGCGGGGGATGTAGATTTTATCTGGGGCGCGGGGATTAAGATGGTGCTTTATGCGCTAGTCGCGGCAATGGGGGCGTCGCTAGCGAACTTTTTGTCAGCGAGAATCGGGACGGCGTTTTCGCGGGATCTTCGACGGGATATTTTTGCGAAGGTTTTGAGCTTCTCGGTCGCGGATATGAATAAGTTTTCGACGGCGTCGCTGATTACGCGGACGACGAACGATGTGTCGCAGGTGCAGCAGGCGGCGGTGATGTGTATGTCGATGTTGCTCCGGGCGCCGATGACGGCGGTGCTTGCGGTCGTGCAGGCGATTCGGACGGCGCCGGACATGACGTGGATTATTGCGCTGGCGGTTGGGGTGATTGTACTGCTGGTCGTGGTGATTTTGGCGATCGTGATGCCGAAGTTTAAGGTTATTCAGCAGATGATTGATAAGATTACGCAGCTGACGCGGGAGAATTTGACGGGGCTTCGGGTGATTCGGGCGTTTAATAATGAAGGCTTGGAGCAGAAGAAATTCGACCGGACGAATACTCGTTTTAAGAAACTGGCGATTTGGGTGAATAATGTGATGGCGTTACAGGATCCGTTGATTAGTATGGTGTTTAACGGGGCGTCGCTGCTATGTATTTGGATCGGGATTTCGTTGATGACGAAGGATTTTGCGTATCTTGGGAATATGATGGCGTTTATGCAATATGCGATTCAGGTGATTATGTCGTTCTTGTTCCTGACGATGCTGTTTATTATCTTGCCGAGGGCGAACGTGTCGGCGAAGCGTATTAACGAGATTATGGATACTCGCGAGGAGATTACTTGGAAAGAGAAGACGGTGGGGAAGCCGGAGCTTGCGCCGTCGGTGGAGTTTCGGAATGTGAGCTTCTCATATGCGAAGGCGGAGGAGAAGGTGCTTGAGGATGTGTCGTTCGTGGCGAAGGCGGGGGAGACGACGGCGTTTATTGGGTCGACGGGGTCGGGGAAGTCGACGTTGATTAACCTGGTGCCGCGGTTTTATGAGGCGACGACGGGGGAGATTCTGGTGAACGGGATTGAGATTAAGAACTATGCGCAAGAGGATTTGATGCGGCGGATCGGGTATGTGCCGCAGAGGGGGGTGTTGTTTGCGGGGACGGTGGCGTCGAATATTAAGTTCGGGGCGCCGGAGATTACGGAGGAGCAGATGCACGAGGCGGCGCGGATTGCGCAGGCGTCGGAGTTTATTGAGAAGCTGGAGAAGGGTTATGATTCGCACATTGCGCAAGGGGGAAGCAACGTGTCGGGCGGGCAGAAGCAGCGGCTCTCGATTGCGCGGGCGGTGGCGAAAAATCCGGATATTTATATCTTTGACGATTCGTTCTCGGCGCTGGATATGAAGACGGACGCTCGGTTGCGCAAGGCGTTGAAACCGGTGACGCGAAATGCGGTGACGCTGATTGTGGCGCAGAGGATTAGTACGATTAAGGATGCGGAGCAGATTGTGGTCTTGAACAACGGGAAAGTCGTGGGGAAGGGAACACATAAAACGCTTTTGAAGGATTGCGAGGTTTATCGAGAGATTGCGAAGTCGCAACTTTCGGAAGCGGAATTTGAGAAGGAGGTGGCGGGAGATTCAGGGGAATCGACTGGGGTGGAGGTTTTGAAAGGGAAGGAGAGTATGGGGGCCGGGAAGGCTTCTGCGAGAAAGGAGGTGAAAAATGCCTAGGCCAATGAGTTTGGCGACGAAGCCAAAAAACTTTGGAAAGACGGTGCGGAATTTGCTGACGAATTTGAAGCCGTGGCGAGTGCTGATTATTGCGTCGATGATTTTGACGGTGGCATCGGTGATTTTGGCCCTGTTTGGGCCGATGATTCTCGGGCAAGTGACGACCGAGGCGGTGCGGAGTTATACGGAGACGGGGGCGATTGATTGGGGTGTGATTTCAAGTTTGATGATTCAGTTGATTTTGCTCTATGTCGGGTCGTCGATTCTGAACTACTTGCAGGGGGCGGCGCTGTCGGTGGTGACGGAAAGTTATGGTAAGCAGCTGCGTGATGAGATTATTAAGAAGATTGGGCAGCTGCCGGTGTCGTATTTTGATAAGCATCAGTTTGGCGATACGCTTTCGAGGATGAGTAATGATGTGGATGCGATTACGCAGTCGATGGCGCGGATTTTGTCGGAGGTGATTTCGGACATTGTGAAGCTGATCGGGATCTTCGTGATGATGATGGTGATTTCGGTGCCGCTTTCGCTGGTGGCGCTGCTGATTTTGCCGCTGTCGTTCTTGTCGATTAGTCAGCTGGCGAAAAAGGCGCAGGCATATTTCCGGACAAACCGGACGACGTTGGGCGAGCTGAACAGCTCGATCGAGGAAGATTATGCGGGGCAGTCGATTATTAAGGCGAACTCGCACGAGATGTTGTCGGCGAAGAAATTTGAGGCGCAGAACCAGCGGTTGTTCGAGACGGGATGGAAGGCACAGTTCTTCTCGGCGTTGGCGTTTCCGATTATTCATGTTTTGACGAACTTAGGGTATGCGGTGATTTGTGTGATGGGCGGCGGAATGGTGATTTCGGGGAAGCTGGCGATCGGTAGTATCCAGGCGTTTATTCAGTATGTGAGCCAGTTCAATCAGCCGATTCAGGGGGTGTCGCAGATTGCGTCGAATATTCAGTCGACTTTGGCGGCGGTCGAGCGGGTTTATGGCTTCCTCGAGGAGCCGGATGAGACGCCAGATCCAGAGCCGGCGCTGACGATTTCTGATGTGCGCGGGGCGGTGGAGTTTAATCATGTGGACTTTGCGTATGACCCGGCGAAGCCGATTATTCGGGATTTTTCGGTGAAAATTGAGCCGGGGATGCAGGTGGCGATCGTTGGGCCGACGGGGGCAGGGAAGACGACGATTATTAATCTTTTGATGAGGTTCTATGATCCGCAGTCGGGGTATATCGCGATTGACGGGGTGCCGACTAGGGAAATGAAGCGCGCAGATGTGCGGAAGTTGTTCGGGATGGTACTTCAGGACACTTGGTTATTCTCGGGGACGATTGAAGAAAATCTCCGCTATGGGCGACCGAACGCGACGCATGAGGATATTCTGCGGGCGACGAAGGCAAGTAGTATTCACCATTTCATCGAGTCGCTGCCGCATGGATATAAGACGGAGATTGCCGAGGATTCGGACAATATTTCGGCAGGGGAGAAGCAGCTGCTGACGATTGCGCGGGCGATGGTGGCAAATCCGCCGATGATGATTCTCGACGAGGCGACTTCGAACGTCGATACGCGGACGGAGCAGCTGATTCAGGATGCGTTCGCGAAGCTGACGAAGGGAAGGACGTCGTTTGTGATTGCGCACCGGCTGTCGACGATTCGGAACTCGGATTTGATCCTAGTCATGCGGGATGGGGCGATTGTCGAGCAAGGGAAGCATGAGGAGCTCTTGGCGATGGACGGGTTTTATGCGGAGCTATATAATTCGCAGTTTGCGGATAGCTAGGTTTAGCAAATATCTTCTTTCCTTCGAAGCCCATTCGACAGCCCGTCTTTACGGGTGTCTCATTCAGAGTGCGAAAGCTTTTCGCACTCTTTAGCTTCTCATAAAAGTGTATATTTGCTAAAACTAACTATTTGCTATAATGTTTTTTGGCGTGAGCGGATTTTGTGTGGTATAATGAAAATGTTACTACAATTTATTATTGAATGACCGGATTTTTTATCCAATGAGTTATGTGTTCTCGAGTAGGCACGGCACCGTAAGGAGCAGTTGTTCGAGAACCATAACGGCCATTGAATAAATTGTAGTAACACCCTTGCGGTGTCGTTTTTATATGAAAAGTACGCACGGCATGCCGTGGCTTTTTGTTGCAAAAAATTGAGCGACCGGGAATCGCAGGGCGTTATTAATCTAAAAGGAGGGCTGTGATGCGAAAAAGCCAAAGTGTAAAAGTTAAGGGCGTAGGGAGAATTGCCGGGAGCACGAGCTGTGTAAGTTTGTTGCTGCTGGCGTTTTTGTTGGTAAAACCGCTAGTAGGGAGTTCAGCGAGTGCGTTGGAAGGCGGGGAAGGGGGTGAGGATAGTGGCGGGGTGGCGGCGCAGAGCGATGACGGAGTGGTAATTTCTTTTT
>CAOQNC010000011.1 GCA_948511255.1 uncultured Candidatus Saccharibacteria bacterium
AAGTGATCCTGTCGTCCTCGATGGCGTCATCCCAGGTTGCTACCAGTTCGCTAGCTACGTCACCATCCGTGTCAAAGCCGTCTTCGATACCGACTTCCGCGTCTCGCAGAAAGTCCGTCTCGCTGGCGACACCGAATGGAAAGACTACGTCACCGCTAAGGTTGGCGATAAGGTCGAGATCCAGACCGAGTATCGCAACACTAGCCGTCGTGCTGCTACCCATGAGAACGTCATGATGCGTGCTGTCTTGCCGGCTGATCTTAAGTATGTTGCAGGCTCCACCCTGCTCTACAACGGTTCGGTCAGTGGCGCTAAGCCAAACCCAGACAGCCTCACTACGACTGGTATCAACATTGGTAACTACAACCTGAACGCGAACGCTTATGTCCGCTTCACTGCTGAAGTCACCGATACCAACCTCAAGTGTGGCAACAACACCCTCGTTAACTGGATGCGTGGCACCGTGAACGAAATCGTTCTCCAAGACTACGCCTCCGTCATCGTGAACAAGGCGTGTGAAGACACTCCAAATGAGCTCCCAAACACTGGTCCAGAAGCTATGGTTGGCGGCATCGCCGCTGCCGGCTCTGTCGTGACCGCCGCTGGCTACTACATTGCTAGCCGCCGCGCGCTCCGCTAAGCCAGATTCTTCAGTTTAGTTCAGCCCACCCAAGCTAACTACTGACGGATCAAGTTTGATCGCTCCATACGGCCAGAAGCCCCTCTATCGTTTGACGAAGAGGGGCTTTTTGGTGTGCAAGATTTCTTATTTTTAGAATAACATAGGCTTCCCGTTTTTCCGAAATAGCGCCAACATTTTTGAACTCCGCATTTTCTTGCCCAAACTTTTTCATAAAACTTATGGAAAACTTAAAACTTATGTTAAAATAAAATCATGGATCAAGGTCATGACGACGCCGCATCCGCTAGTGCTACTGGCGGTAATAGCGGCAATAATTCTGCAGAACAATTCCAACCGGAGCCGCAGGCCCCGCAAACTCCTGACTTGGGTGCCGGCGCTTCTACTCCTACGCAACCTGCTGACTCTCCGCAGCTCAATGCCGCTCCGCAAACTACCCCGCAGGGAATCTTCAGCTCGCCTGACCTTGCCGTCAACTCGGAAAATCTCGAAGATATCAAGCCTGAGCTCAGCGACGAGAATAAATCCCGTATTGCTTCAGCGTTCGCGATGACTGACGCGACTCAAAAACACGACCAACTCGCCGGCCAAATGGCCAGCCAAGACCAGGATGCCGTTTCCGGCACCGTCCTTCCCGCTGGTGCTGGCGGATTCGGTAGCAACTCGACCGCCTCGACCGCGACCGGCGATATCCGCATGCCTGGCATGAAAAAGAAAAGCAAACTCCCGCTTATCCTTCTCGCCCTCGTTGTACTTGTCGCCGTCGGCGGAGGGGTGGCGTGGATGCTGCTGCGCGGGGATAAAAAAAACGAGACTGAAGAGGGGGCTATCGGTGCCGTCAATACTGCTATTATCTTTGACCAAACAGCTCCAATTCCGGCAATCTTCGGGAACAGCTACGGCTACATCAGCCCGGAGGATGGTTCTCAAATCATTGGCGCCAGGTTTCTGGAAGCCGAGAGATTTTATGGCGAGTATGCTATCGCTAAGACTGGAACAAATTACACAATAGATAATACCCTGATTATTAATCGTGCAGGGGAAGCGATTTTTACGATCGACGGCGACGCAGCGGCAACATATTATGATATCGAAAATAATTTATGGATGGTCGACGGCGACGCATATAATACTAATATGCAAAAGTTAAGCCCTACCGACACGAAGGGGCAATATATCGGCAATGGCTATCTTCTCGTGACCTCTGAAGCCGAGAGTGCCACTCCGGTGGAATCGCAGAATAATTCAAATGAGCCAGAAAATGATGATGACGGCGGAGATAGCGGCAGTTCAAGCGGTAGTAGTGACGATGTTCAGGGGTCGACCTTAGCCTCTGGTGGCATCTATAACCTTAACGGTAAAGAAATCTATAATTGCGAAACATATTGTTCAGCCTCCACCCTAAAAGTAGACAAAACCGTTTATGGAATTATCCGACTTTGGGGCCAATATTCGCAAGTAATTAACTTATCGACAAATGAAATCATTTACAAGACTACCGGCGGAACGCTCGCCCTGCAAGATGATGGATTGGTTGAGCGGGATAATGGCAATACCGTATTTCTAAAGATTGAAAATAATCAACTCGTGAAAGTTCCTCAGCTAGAGGCCGCCCAAGCAACTGTTTCCGGCGCTGGTGAATATGTGGTCGATGTCTGCACTGACGATAACAAATATTCCATCAAAAGCATTGATGGCCGAATTGTTAGCAATTGTGATATTGAGAATTACTATGAACTACCTACCAACTTATATCTAGCTTACCGCGTCAAGTTCAAAAAGTCCCCAATTTTAGTCGTTAAGAATGAAGAGTTACAATTAATCAATATGAACGACGCTCAAGTTATAAAAACTTACCGTGGCCAAGGCGCAGTTATGTTTGAAGATTCGCCATTCCTGTATCTGCAAAACTTAATGAACAACGAAAGCACCGTCTGCAATCTGCTAGGCGATGGTGACGACACCTGTCAGAGTCTAGGTAACGACAATCCGACCGTCGAAGGATACGGTAATTACTTCACGACTAGCGGTTCATCGGAGCATATCTATAATGCTGCGCTTAAGGAGATTCGATAATGCAAAAATTTCGCAAGGCAAAAATCATTGTTAGCATTATAGCAATAGCGTCGCTGCTAATCACGACAATCGCTCCAGTCGCTTCGGCAGCTTCTAGCTTCAATACTGAAGGCCAGGTCAAAAACGCACTCTACGCCGCCGCCGCCTACGAATGTGTCAATAATGGTATGCTACAGAACACGGCTGTTGGGAATAAGCGCGAGTCGATCCTTATCGGCGCTGAAACCCAGAAGGTCTTCATCGGCCACTGGCTTGGCGATTCCGACGGCATGATCACCTGTAAGGAAGCTCTCACGAAGACTCTAGGCGGTGGTAATATTACAGAAAATATGCTTAAATCCGGTCAAGTCTTTAACGGTGTCTATACTCAGTCCGCTAGCGGTGAACAGCAAATTCAATGTAATTACGGCATTGTCAACTCATCCGGCAATGCGACAATGGACGGAGTTTATTCTTGGCCGCAAGGGTATATTAAAGACATTAACGGCAATCTAGTCGATAAACGCAGCCATGGCAAAATCCAAGTCGTTTTCAATGAGGATGGCCCGATTCGGCTAGTCGGTGCAACTAGCGACATTGACACGACCCATACGCTCGAATCGATGCGAAATTGGTCTATTGACTGGTCGCAACCATCAAAAATCTGTCATAATCTCGTCATGTATACGGAAGTTTATCCAATCGGGCAGGTACAAAATGCCATGGGTGAGACAATTTCGGTATATGCTGAGGTCTTAGCGACGGATGACCCTACGCCATTCAACGAATGGGGAATTCACGTTGATGACAGGAATCGTGCCTGGCTATATTATAGCGAGGCAAACAGCCAAACGAAGAAGTTTACACATACGCTCACTTCAGTATCGTCTTCTACCTCATTAGAACTAACCAGCAACGCAAAGACCAAACTACTCAGCAATATATCAACGCTCTATTTGAATGGTAAGACCGACGTCGCGAGTTTTCTCGACTCCAGCGCTGATGCTAAATATATCCTTTACGGGCGCTATCTCTTTAATGGGGACGGCGCTGGCAGCTTTGCTTGTGGCGGCATATCGGTTGCTACGGACGACCCAAATTTTAGCGAACTGAGCGCGACCGATTATTGGGATACCTCGCAGCCTTACGTCGCTTCAGTTCAGGCTTATAAAGACAGCACCGCAACTAGTAAAACAACCTTCCGCACGAAGTTCGGCGGCGATGGGCTTACGTCTCCGGGGACCGCAAAGAGTATCTACTTCCCAGGAGTATCCGGCGATTGTAAAGCGCTTGCTGGCACCTTTAACGGCATTAATCCGACGAGCACTTCTGCCAAAGCCGCTGTTAAGAACTTCATGAAAGTCGGTTCAGTAGAAGAGCTCCCGGATACCAATACGCCAGGATCTACAGATCCAGACGACCCAAGCGAGGGTGAAGCTGGCCTGATGGATGGCTGCTTCAATAACGCTGGTGTTCTCGGGTGGATTCTCTGTCCGGTTCTAAAAATCGCCGGAGCAGCGACGGAAGGTATATACGACATGATTGTCGAGAACTATCTCTCAATGGATAGTACCACCATGACGTCTGCCGGCTTGAGGGATGCTTGGGGCAAATTCCAGGGCTATGCAAATATTCTCTTTGCGATTTTGCTGATTGTAGTTATCCTGTCGCAAGTCACCGGTATCGGACTTAGCAACTATGGCATCAAAAAAGTTCTCCCGCGTCTCATTATCACGATAGTCCTAGTGAACTTGTCGTATATCTTATGTCTCATCGCAGTCGACTTATCGAATATCATCGGCGCAAGTTTGAACGATTTGCTCGGTAACATAGACGTCGGCGGATACGTTGCGTCCAATATAAATATCGGTACTATGGTTATCAATTCCATTGAGGGTATCGGAGCGACGGGACTTGCTCTTGTGGCTGGCGGTGCATTGTTTCCAGTTCTTGCCGAGTCGTGGCCGAATCTTATTCTTGTTCTTTTCTTGGCGGTTATTAGTATCTTAATCAGCATCCTCTTCTTCTTTATCCTTCTTGCTGTCAGGCAGGCCGCAATCATTATCCTTGTCGCCATCGCTCCTCTTGCTGTCGTCTGTTATGCGCTCCCGAACACGCAGAAGATGTTTGATCGCTGGCTGAAGATGTTTTCGTCACTACTTATGGTCTTCCCAATTTGTGGCGCCATGATGGGCGGGTGTAATCTTGCATCGAGGCTATTATTGGACGCCGGTGGGGAAAATGGCTTGCTATACTATATTATCGTTATGGTACTCGGCGTCGTCCCGCTATTCTTCATCCCCTCGATTCTTAAAACTTCTATGTCGGCGCTTGGGAGCGTCGGCAGAACACTTGCAACTGCCGGCGACCGCTTCAGCCGCTGGACAAACCGCACGATTACTGGAACGCAAGCTTTCAAAGATCGCCAGCAGGAAGCGCAGCGCAATGTGAGCATGGCGCGTAATAAGCGGATTATGGATAATACGAGGCTTGAGACGGCGGACCAAAAGCGTCTAGCATCATTGCGTGATAAACAAGCTGCCTGGCGCAGAGACCCTAACCATAATCCAAGACTCACCGGTGCGGAAAGCCGAGAACTTCGCCAGCTAAGTAGTCGGGAGTACCGCTTTGCACGTGCTGCGTCAGCGCGCGAACGCGCTCTGCGCGATGAAATACAAAGCGGAGTTATTGCGGGCAGGGATCAATTCGACTACGGAACACAACGCTATAAGGCAGCTCTGGAAGGCTCCGAAACCGCCCAACGGCTTAGCGACGTCAAAGACCAGAAAGCGCTTTACGAAGCTGGCCAGGTTTCTGGAGTAGATGCGGATAGTATCTCCAGCTTGCAGGCAGAGCATGAGCGCTTGCTAACCACTGTGAGTAGGGATGTGGATGGTAAAGATAAAATCTCCAGAGCTAAACTGGAAGCAATTCAAGAACTACTTGGCGACAAACAGGATAAAGGTCTTGAGGCTATGTATCAGAACTATACGAAGATGAGTGGAGATACCAGCGTTACGGATGCCCAGCTTGAATCCGTAGGTGTTAAAAATGCGGTTAGGCACTTAAGATCACAATATGGCGGTGCTATTAAAAAGGGGAATCGCGGGTTTGATAATCTTATCACTCAGCTACAGAATAACGCTATGGGTACGCTACGAACCAACGTGGCAGCTGGGCGTCGAATCGGTGACACCAGGGATCTCTCGGAGCTATTAAGAGACGACTTTGCGGCACGTACGCTTGCTGGTTATAATGCGGGCAGTCTTAACGATATGCACGATGACACGCTCCAGCGTTATATAGACATGGCTGATAGTGGCGCCCTATCCGATAGTCAATTGTCTGATTTTGCTAAAATCATCAATGAAGCTTTCACTAGCGGAAGTATTAACCTTAAAGGTGAGGTTGGGCAGAAGGCGCAAAAGTTTTTGGAATCCGCATACGGAGCAAAGGCCATTGCTCGAACGGGCACCAATGCTAGCTCGGTTACGACGGCTGGATCGGATGCCTTTAAGCATGCTAGTATACAATCCTTACAACAATTGTCGAGCGGCCTTGCTAACGGAAGCATCACCGGCACAGCCGCCCAGCGCATCGTTGAAAATGCTCGTCGTTATATGGAGAGTGGTGCCCTCATCGAGCCGGAACGTGCACAGGAGCTACGCCAAATTATTAACACTGCACAAGGAAAAGGCATAACTGGCCTAGCTGGTGCAACCGATCATTTCAACTATGATGAAGCCTCATTTAAGGTGCGCGGAGCAAAACAAAAAGTCACGATGCCCACCGGCTGGGAGCGCAGACCGGATGGCCGATGGTATGATGTCGCTACTGGCAACCCATTAAGTGGTAGGGATGCGGTAAAAGCGCAACAGATACTAGAACACAACAACTCTATAGATATTGAACAAGGCCGACCGTAATCTTGTAGGCAGTCAATATCGTATATGCTCATGCTTGCCTATTATGAAAACTTAGAGTACAATACCGGTAATTACTGGAGCGACATGCTATTGTGGCATATGAACACTAACCGTTGAAGCATCAAGTACGTAGTTTACAAAAGCGTAAAAAGACGACTATCGTAACCGTATTCTTTGAAAGGGGGTAAAAACAAGTGCTTTGCGAATGCTGCGGAAGAACTATCACCTATACTTCGGACGAGAGATGCCCGGTTTGCTATCCGCTATACCTGGCAGATCTCGCAAGCAATAATTTCCCTCAACCCTTTGTGCTAGTTGGCATTAAATTAAGCTTTTCTTGGTGGAGTGAACTGAAAAAGAAAGAAGAACGCCTACGTGGGCTCGGAAAAACAGAGACGGAGATTCGTATAGAAATTAATGATTGGGCTCAGATAACGGCAGACGATATGATGGAAGGCGTACGTAAAGCTGATGCGGAACGGAACGACAATGACAGAGCGGAGCGCATCAGGCGCACAAGATATTAAAAGTAGGCGTCTAGATGGGTGTAATTCCAATTTTCAGGCGTTTTGCCTCGAGTTCCGTTTGCATAGGAGTCGCGCCAGTAATAGTCGACCCGGCGTAAACTTGCGCTATTTCTTTTTTGCTTTTGAATAGATACGGAAACAACAGTTAATTTCCGCCTATTCACCCAAAAGTTAATGGTCGCCCCGCCTTTGAGGCGGCCATTTTTCTATCCCCATCCCAAAAAGCCCAGCCTCTCTTGACTATGTAAAATGGCCACCCGATACCGGGCAGCCATTTCAAATGTGCTGAGGCAAAACTTGCTACCGCCACTCCACCAGCATCGTACACTGGCCGTCAATATTGGGTCCATTTTCGCAACGGTGCTGACCCGAGAGCTCAAAACCTTCGGTTGGCACTTTTACGGGATCGCCACCCACGAGCGGCATGGTGTAGACATTTACTTCGGTTCCGCTCTTCGGCTGCGACATGAACGCAACCTGCTCTCCGTCCGGCGAGACTACCGCATGCCAGCTCAGCCGCGACGTGCCGGGGACGTAATTAGTTTTCTCACCGGTCGCCATATTCAGGATTGTGCTAACGCCATCATTCCCGGCAAATTTCCCGCCAGCATTGACCAGGAATTGCGAATCGCCGATATAGTCGGTGATTTTTTCCTCCGGGAATTCGCCGCTTTCACAACCGGGGAACGGCAGGCCGTCCTGAATCGCGGAAGAGTCGAGATTATCCAGCGGGACATAGTGATACTCTATCCGGTTGCTGACCTGGTAGTAGACGAAAAACTCATCATCCGCGAAGCCAACAGCATAGTATTGGACGACGTCGTCGAAATCGCTGCGGTTGAGCTGCCCCAGAGCTTCGCTGACGTTAAAAAAGTTTCCATCTGCGTCCAACCAGCCAGCGCAAGTCTGGCCTCTCTGAGAGTCCATCTGCGAAACGGCGACCTTACTGTAGTCATCAGCGAAACACTCTCGATGTCCACAGCGAAACCCTGCGCCCAGAGAATAGACGATAGTGTCGCCCTGCCGCGGCCTGAAATCCCATTCCGCGATTAGCCTAGAATCGCCGGTCTCGATATTCACGCAGTAAATCTTTGGGTCGGAAAAATTGGTGTTCGTGACCGTCATCAGTATCAGCCCCTCAGGCTTGTCAGGCTCCGTGACGATCGGGGCAGGGTCGGGAATCTGTGCATCAGTGGTACTCTCGGGCGGCATAGGTTCGCTGTCCGGCTCAGTCGTTTCGTTCGACTCTTCAGCCGCCCAGGAGTTATCGGGTGCCGTCGGACTTTCATCGTAGACGGGAGTGGTGCCAGAGTCGCCACTGTCTCCGCAAGCACACAGCGAAACCGCCATGCCCACAGCCAAAAGTAGTGCGAGAAGTTTCTTTTTCATGATTCATTTACCTCCAAGTTGTTAAGATTCTTGTAGCCCTTCGGCTAAGCAACTGTCGTGACCTCTCGGCCAACATTACAATTCTACCCCATTTCCCCACAAAACGCAAAGTTAAGCATTTTCAACACAACCTCGAAGCCTCAAAAAAACGGCCGCAAAGCCGCAAACTCTAAAACCTCGATACCGCCAAATCTCAAAACTTGGTGGGGACGGTTGGGTTCGAACCAACGACCAAGCGGTTATGAGCCGCCTGCTCTAACCCCTGAGCTACGTCCCCCTGTGACTCGAATCACCTTATAATTATATCATAAACCAGCATCTAATTCCGAGAAACCCAAGCGGCGGTAATCACTAGCGCTACAAGAACATGGAGCTATTGGGGAAAAACTTTACATCTTAGCCATCATAGGTTATAATAAAGGCATATAAGTAGACTAGCATCCCAATATATTTTCGGAGAGATTATTTACAGTCTATCAAGAGGAGAGGTCTTCACATGAATTTTAGTAACCTTAGCCCATACGAGTTTGAACTATTAGCAAAGGATGTTATGTCAAAACGCCTCAAGCTCCCACTACGCTCCTTTGCGGCTGGGAAAGACGGAGGAATTGATGTTAGCGACGCCGGAGTTGAAGGGAAGGTACTAATCCAGGTAAAGCATTACCATAAAAGTCCGCAATCAGTATTGATACGAGATTTGAAGAAAGAAGTACCAAAAGTTAAGAAGTGTAACCCGAAAAATTACTATATCTTTACGTCTTGTGCTCTAAATCCGCAAGGCGTAATGGAGATTTATGAACTTTTTAAACCCTATATGTCTTCGTCAGCTAACATAATTGCAGCCTCAGAAATCGAAGATTTCTTAAACAACGATAACAATCAAGAGGTGCTGCGCAAACACTTTAAATTATGGCTGACATCGACAAATATTTTGGACATATCGCTACATAATGACGTATGGTTCGATTCGCAAGATCTACTGCAAAAGATTCAAGATAATCAGGGGCTTTATGTAGAAACGCAATTTTCGCGACATGTGTACGACCTGCTTCTTAAAGAAAGAGTTTTGATGATTTTAGGAGCGCCCGGCATAGGCAAGACTACCACGTCAGAAATGCTCGTCGCAAAATTTGCTATGCAGGGGTACTTAGTGAGATACGTCAGTAATGCCGCTAATCTGAATGAGATTAAGAAGACCCTTACAGACCCAGATGCTAAAGAAATAATATTGCTCGATGACTGTCTTGGTCAGTGCTATTTTAAAATGAAAGAGGGCCAGGATAAAGAGCTAACGTCACTTATCCATGCAGTGCGAAAATGGCCAAACAAGGTGCTACTATTAAACTCACGCATCACTATTTATAACGAGGCTAAACAGCAGGAAATGGAACTCGTGAGATCTATAGAAAACGGAAAGATCGGAGTAGAAACACTAGAATTCAAGGGTCTTTCGCTTTTCGAAAAGGCTCAAATCCTCCATAATCACTTGTTTCTTCAAAACCTGCCAGAGCGCTATCAACAAGTCGTATGTGAGAACGAAAACTATCTTAAAATCATAAAGCATCGCAACTTTACGCCTCGCATTATAGAATTTATTACAAGACGAGCGGCCGTAATGCAAATTCCCTATACCGAATATATGGGCTACGTCAAGGAGCAGTTAGAAAACCCGGAGAAGATCTGGCAGAATGAGTTTGAGCAGCGGCTAGAAAAACCAGACAGGATCTTGCTCACGACGCTATATTCGATGACTGAGGGGATGGTCGAGGAGCGCTTGCTGAAAGAATGCTTTAATAGCCGCATTGAAAAATCCGATGTAGATACAAGCGTTAACCAGTATGAAAACACGATGAAACGTTTATTAGAATCATTCGTTAGTAGAATAGACAAAAATGGGGAGGTTTTTATTAGTGTTGCGAATCCGTCAGTCAACGATTTTCTCGGACATTACTTGAGACAGAATAGTCTAGAAACAAAGGAGATTAGAGCTACGGTACAATGCGTCGCGCAGCTTTTTCGTGTATATCATGCGGAAAGAGTTTGGCCTTGGCGGAACAATGATCCAGAGATTAAAAAGACCGTAGAAGATGCAGAGATCTTAAGATACTCTTACTTATCAGAAGAGAATAAAAGTCAAATCATTACCGCTATGGTTGTGGCATTTAAAATCAAGAAGCCTGAGTATACTAGCTACGTTCAACGATTTTGCGAATCTCCTGTTAGCGCCGTGATGTGCGATTTTATATTTGATGCTGAGACGACTATCGTTGGATTACTCACGAAAGACATGATCAGCTATTATAAAATAGCTCCAATAGTCCAAAAGCGTGAAAACCTCGAATCTATAGTTGGCGAGATTTCACTAGAAAATATGGTGACAGTACTCAATAATATTGAATATTTATTTTGCAGCCCAGAGGAAAAAGAGAGGTTTTTGGACGCAGCAACCCACCTCCTAGAAGATGAAATCGATGAATTTATGCTAATGCCTGCGGACGAGATTCTATCTGACGGGAACTATATAGATAGTATTCGACTCGGCCTATCAAATGAGGACGAAGACGATCCTGAGGCCATTACAACAGTAGTAGAAGAAGCGATCAGTCAGTATATGTTGGATAAGCAACAACAAATTCTAGATAAGCTACACGATGACCTCTATATTCACCTCATAGAGAATAGTACTGACTGTTTGGCTAGATGTGATTATCAAGATGACGCGCGTGAAATGGTTCGGGAGTACTTTAATGATAGTAATGATACTTTTGATGCTGAATTGCACCCAGAAAATGAAGAAATGACAGAAATTAGGCATATGTTTGGCGACTAAGAGCTGCTAGTCAACCTTAGCATTATGCTATAATATAACCATAAGGAGGTAAAACCATCAGCGTAACAACCCTACGCTCATCCGCGTAATAAGCCTACGCCGAAACCCAAAACCCTATGTCCGAGTCCACCGACCTAAAAACCAAACTTCGCAAAGCCCAGTATTGGCTGAAGCATGACCTGTTTGTTTTTGATAACATCGTAATTATCGTCGCTGCGGCTTGCTGCTTGATGTGGACTTGGGGCTCGGTCTCTTCCATGACCCGCAACTGGTCCCTCGCCCAGGAAGTTGCCTCGCGCCAGCGCGAAAAAGCCCTCCTCGAACTTGAAGTCGAAACTCTCGAGCTTGAAAACGAATATTATCTCTCCGCCGAATACCAAGAACTCGCCGCCCGCAAATATCAGGGCAAAATGCTCGCCGGCGAAACCATGATTTATCTTCCAGAAAACTCCGAAGCCGCTAAAAACAAGCACAAATCCGATCCCGAAGCCGACGCCGCGCCCGCCATCTCTGAAATGAGTAATCTCGAACAATGGCTCACTTTCCTCTTCGGCGCGCAATAAAATACCTTAAACAAAAAGCCACACCGAAACGTCAACAACTTCAAAACTCACCACAACTTCCATAAAACTTATGCCAAAACTACACAACTTATGCTAAAATGAAAACATGGATAAAAGTCATGATGACGTTCTGAAAAACACCGGGAATAACTCCGCACAATCCGCACCGAATGCGGCGCCGAACCCTACACCCACTTCCGCCTCGAACATGGCACCGAACTCCGCGCGGTCGCAATCCGCATCGCATCAAAGTCAGAATCCCGCGTCTGCCAATCCTAACGTCGCCTTCAAGTCCGACTACATCGGCCAGTGGGCCGCGAAACAAGAAGATCCCTTCGCCGAGCAAAACCGTAAAGCCGCCGAGAAAAAAGCCGCCCAGGAAGCCGCCCGCAAAAAGGCGATGCCTTATGTCAAAATCGGCTCAATCGTCGCTGGCTGTGTCGCTACGATCGCAATTATCGTTGCCGTTGTTCTCGTCGTGACGCATGATTCCGATGCGAGCTACGCGCCAGAAATTTCTGGTAGTTCGGAAGATGATATTCTTAAGTATCAAGATTTGTTGCAGCAATTCTATGATCGTAAAAAAGATGAAAAAACCGACGATGATTATTTAGAAAATATTGCTGGTACGGGCGAGACTCCCGAAAACAATCCTCAAGAAGATGAGGGCTTAATCGCTGGTGTTAACCAGATTGTGCAAAATACCTTAGAAACGGTTGGTGGACAAAATAACACGAATGCAGTATTGTGTGCGCAGGCCTACTTCTATTTTAATAATGGTTACTATCAAGAAGTCGTTAATACTATAGAGCAAATTAATTTAGACGCTCTCGACAATACGATAAAATCAAGCATTTACGAAGTAGCAGCAAACTCGTATTATTGGCTTGGCGATGAAGAAAAGGCGGATGCCTACTACGATTTATTATTAGCGATACCGTTGGAGGGTTAAAAGCATGAAGGCTGATAAAAATAGTCGTCACTCAAAAACTATACGTTCCTGGCTTAGGGTTAGCATAGTAGCAGCAATAATGATATTGCTTATTGGTGTTCCTGCGGCCTTTGCGGATGGCGGTGGCGGAGCTGGCGGAGGCAATGACGGTGGAAACAAAGAAGACCCGGGCTGTCTAACTGGCGTCAAAAATGATACCAATACATATGGCCAAGGAACATTGACGCAATACGATTCTTGCGGTGCTGGCTTCCAGCTGTATGACGTATCTGATTCCGGGGCATGGCCAAGAGGTCAGTCTGATTATATCAACAGTAATGTAGTCCCAGTTTGCTCGAAATTTGGCGGAAAGTTTTATTATTTGTCATTACATCGTGTCAGCTTAAACAGTAGTGGCACGGGCGTCAATTACTCTGGTAAGTTTTCGCATCGACGGCAGGTAAAAAATCTTAAAAGTGCCAACTCTGGCGGTAGCGGGCATATTCCGTACATCGCAAAAGGTGGAGCACTAAGTTTTGCCAGCGTGTTGAAAGATCATACCACCGCCGAAGAGTATGCTAATCAACATAAGGAGCAGGATTTTACGTCTTTCCTTTCAACCC
>CAOQNC010000012.1 GCA_948511255.1 uncultured Candidatus Saccharibacteria bacterium
ACTTCGCCGAAGCACCATCGGCAGAGATAGGAGTTAGTGAAGCAGACCCAGATTCTGGAGTAAAGGCAATGTTGACGGTAGAAGTAATAGTGGAAGAACTAGAGTTGCTATCAGTATTTCCAGTATTACCAGTTCCGCTATCATCTGGAGCGCTATCAAAAGCATAGGCGGAAGTGGTCGTAGGATTAATGAGTAGTGATGCGAGCAGGAATAAACATACTCCGGAAAGTTTACAACATACTCTAGCAATAGAAAAACATGATATTTTCCGGGAGTATGTTTTTCCGAACGCGAAGTATACTTTTCTAGGTTGCGAGCATGATTGCTCGGATGAAGAGTATGGTTTCTCACGCAAAGAGTTAGAGTTTTTATTATAGTGTTTTAGCATCACGGCCCTCCTTTTAGGTTTACGACACCCAGGCGAGCCGAATTCCTTTCCAACAAAAACGGCGCCGCAAGGGCGTCGAAACCTATCAATGCTAACTATTCTCCATTTTGCAGAAAAACGTACACACTGACCTGCGGCACCGTTTCCGATGCAAGTTTTTCACAAAATGGATTTCCTAAATAAACGATGTACTAATAGCAAAAACAGTTAGCTATTTAATGATAGATTTCGACACTTTTATTGTAGCGGAGGATTGCGCTTTTGGCAAGTCTAGATTTTTGAAGAAAAAGTGGCGTAACTCTAAAATTGGAGATCGGGCACCGAGAAGGCAGCGAACGGAGTAGCCGCGCTGCCGATCGTTGTTGTCGGACGGATTGATATTGCTGGTACCGTTGAAGTTGAGGCGATAGGCGCTGGTACCGTTAGAGTACGGAGTAGACGACCAATAGATGCCGTTGTTGCCGGCGTTGTTGAACAGGTTGCTGGTATCCTGATTGACGTTGCCGCCCCTCAGGTGACATAGAAAAACAAGCCGAGCGAGAAGCCATTTTTTGCTGTAGTACTGACCATGGTCAATACGAGTACTAGCCTGTTGCTAAGTGATAGCTTGAGGAGGCTTCACGATCTCCAGATTGAGAATGCGGCCGCGCCGAGGCTGAGCCCGAGGCTTGGTGCTGGTTCCCGTAGAGGTTTAATCCTATGGACTTATTATAATATTATTGCTCTTTGTAGTCGAGGAGCCAGCGGTAGTAGCGATAGAGGTAGGTTGTGGCGTAGATGAAGACGAAGCAGGTGACGATGAGGAGGGCGAGAGGGACGATTGGCCAGCCGGCGAGCCAAGTCCAGACGCTCTTGAGCCAGAGGTCGATGAGAATAATCGGGAGCATGGCGACGAGATAAATGATGGCGACGACGAAAAGCAAATAGAGGAGGCGCAGGATGAGGCGAGTGCGGCGACCGGCCATGAGATCGGAGGCGTTCATGAGCGCAGCCATCGGGTAGACGCCGGGAGCGGTGACGGCGACGAGGGCGACGAGCGAGCTGGATAGGAGATAGACCGAGAGCAGGACCATCAGCGCGGCGAAGATAAAATAGACCAGGGCATAGAACGGCGTCGAGAGAAAGTCGGTCATGATGGCGGCGGAATAAGTGATGGCGACGAGCATGAGCGGGATGGCTTGGATAAAGATAACAACGAAAACGAGTAGGGTCGAGATGAACGGGCCGAGGGCGTTGTAGAGAGCGTCGCGGAGCTTCGGCTTGCCACCGGCGAGGAAATGCCGGAGAAGATAGATCGTGACGAGCCACATAATCAGGAAGAGGGCAATCATGAAGACAGTCTGGACTTCGCCCATGCCGGTATCGAGGCCGCCGGTCGTGATCGTCGAGATGAGGAGGAGACCAGCTTTAGCGAAGTTGCCGATTTGCCCCTGGGCGAGGCCAGCGCTGGTCTCGTCAATACTAGTCTGGAATTGCTGATAAAGGTCTTCGCTGAGGAGGCCGACGAGAATAATGTAGGCGACGGTCATGATGGCGATGAGGGCGAAGAAAGTTTTCCAGTGCTTGAAGATGAGCTGGAAAGTTGTCATGGCATGAGAAAGCAGGCCGGGGGTTTCGGTTTTGCGCTGATAATCCTCGCGATAGGAACGTTTGAAGGTTTTATGGAGATGAACGTGTCCGGCGCGCTTAGATTGGATTTTAATCTGGAGCTTCTTATAGCCGCGGGCGAGTTTGCGCAAAGGATGAGGGAGATTTTTCGCGGACTTTGCCTTTGCGGAACTCGCGGGCTTGGTGGGTTTTGAAGATTTGGCGACGGTTGCTGCTTTCGAGGAAGTCGCCTCTCTGGAAGTTTTAGAACTTGTTTTTGCCATGTTCGAGCCTTTCGATGCGCTTTTCGATAGACGGGTGAGTGCTAAAGAGATTCTTGATCGCACCCTTCTTTAACGGGTTCGCAATGAAGAGGGCTTCGGTGGCGGGGTTTTGACGGTGCATAGGCTGAGCATGAGTGTCGAGCTTCTTGAGGGCGGAAATCATACCTTCGGGATAGCGCGTGATATGAGCGGCGCTGGCGTCGGCGAGATATTCGCGCTCACGAGAGACCGCGAGCTGAGCAAGGCTGGCGGCGACCGGCGCAATAAGCGAGACGAGAAGCATGACGATTAGGCCGACGGGGCTATTGTCGTCGCTGTCGTGGCGGTTCGTGTAGAGCATCATGCGAATACCGAGGTCGGCGATATAGCCGACGATACAAACGAGACCAAAAGTAATCATAGAGACACGGATGTCGTAGTTTTTAACGTGGGACATTTCGTGCGCCATGACGGCATTTAGCTCCTTGTTATCCATGATGTCGAGGAGGCCGGTCGTCGCGGCAACGATAGCATGCTCGGGGTCGCGGCCGGTCGCAAAGGCGTTCGGCGCGGGGTCGTCGATGATATAGACTTTTGGCATTGGGAGGCCGGTGGCGATAGATAAGTTCTCGACGGTATTATAAAGACGGGGATTGTCTTTTTTCTTAATTTCGCGGGCGCCGGTCATGGCGACAGCGAGGCTGGCGGAGGCAAAGTATTGAACCACCGCGTAAATAATAGCGACTACTAAGATCCAGATGGCAACCATCCAATCTTTCGTGAAAAAAGCGACTGCCCAGCCGACAGCAGCAATAACCAAGACAAAGAAAAACATAATCAAAACAGTATTACGTTTGTTGGCGGCAATTTGTTTATACACTATGTTTCTCCGGTAAGGGTGATATTATAACACTCGTTATCTTAACTCTTCGAGTTAAGTAATAACTGCGTCACTTCGGAAGAAATATCTTCGATTTTTCTTCGCTCGGTTTCCTTGTTATATAATATCACCCGTTATACTTCCCTATTTAGTCGAATTTAACTTGCGGAGCGTTCTGGATTTGGGCCTTTTCTTCGTCCGCGACTTCGTAGTATTCGCGTTCTTTGAAGTGACCGATCATGTTGTTGATGATATTGGACGGGAAAAGCTTAATCTTCGTGTTAAGCTCCTTCGCGCCGGCGTTGTAGAAGCGGCGGGCAGCCTGGATTTTGTCTTCAACGTCCTGAAGCTGAAGCTGAAGCTGTTGGAAGTTGGTGTTAGCTTTGAGTTCAGGATAAGCTTCGGCGATAGCGAAAATCTTCGAGAGGGCGCCTTCGAGCGAACGCTCAGCTTCGGCGGTTCCCTTCACGGTGTTTGCGCTCATGACGGCAGAGCGGGCTTTCGTGACGTCTTCAAAAGCGGATTTTTCATGCTTGGCGTAGCCTTTGACGGTTTCGACGACATTCGGGATGAGGTCGGCACGATATTTGAGCTGGACCGTGATGTCGGACCAGGCTTCATTGACACGCTCATTGAGCTTAACGAGGCTGTTGTAAGTTCCCCAGACCACCGCGACCAACAGGACGACGATGACGAGGATAATAATTAGAGTAATTACCATAAATCTCCTTAGGTTATGTATATATTATAGGACGGGGAGGAGGGTTTGTCTAGAGGTTAATCAGGCTCTGGAAAAGAGACTGGAGGACGCCGAGGCCGGCGAGAAGGCAGAGGACGAAGACATAGATAATCAGCCAGCAAAATTGGGAGCGAGCGAAGTTGCGAAGGTTGTGATTGTTCGCCATGAAAGCGAAGCAGATACAGAAAATCCAGCCGATAATGGGGATCGCGAAGAGGAAGGTGTAGGCGAAATAGCCCCACATGGAAATCGGAGTGTAGCTGTCGGGGATGGCGACTTCGATCGCGCGCGGAGCCGGAGTGGCTTTCGCAGCGGCGGTTCTAGTGGTCTTCTTGGTAGTTTTCGCAGTTTTGGTTGGCATTTTAGTTTCCTTTTGATCGGCGAGTTTTAAGGACTTTTCCGCCGAATTATTTAAGTTTTCTGAAATAAGTATAAGCGTTTTGGAAAACTTTGTCAATTATTTGATACTTTTTGGCGGAAAATGCTTGCGCAATAAATTTTCGTGCTATAATAGGGGTATCAAAAGAGAGGTAATGTATGGCAGAGAATGCTAAAGAGAGCGTCGACGCTAGCGTTAATGATGCTAGCCAGGTTAAAGACACTAAAAGTGCTGACGCTAAAAAGGGCCGGGCAAAGAAAGATACTGAGAAAAAAGTAGAGAGCGTAGAAGCTGAGAGTGCGGAGGTGACTGCGGTTTCGAGCGAGGCTAGCGGGACTGAGGCTTCCGACTCGACTACGGCGGAGGCAGAGGAACCGGAAAAGAAACCTCGCAAGACGCGCAAAACAACGTCAAAAAGCGCAAAGGTTTCAGCTAAGGCTGCGACGGCGGTCGCTGACGCCGGCGAAAAGGCTGACGACGTAATGCGCGAGGAGTTTTCGCAGGAAGAGTTCCAGACGGCGGTACGCGAGCAGATTGAGAATTGCAAGAATGAGTTGCAGGTTACGCTTTCGGAGAGTATTCGACGGGAATATGCGACGATTGTCAAGAAACAACTGAAGGCAGCGAATCGGCGACGAAGGGTCGGGGTAATTGTAAGAGATTTGATAATCTTGATTTTAGCGGCGACGGTTGGATATTTTGGATGGTGTTTGTATGATGTAAAGTATTTTGACTGGATGGGGCCGCGCGATGTGGTTTCTTCAACCGAGCAACCTGATCAGAAAGTCGAAGAACCGGAAGAAGTCGTCAAAGACACGCGTTGGTATGTGAATAACTATGGTTATTTGTTTGAGGACTTGCAGCTAGGGCTGAATGCGGACAGCGTCGAGGCGTATTATTTATACGGCGATGATCGAAAGGTGAGCGAGATTAAGCCAGCGTATTTGTTAGGAATGGCTTACAATAAGGTGATGCCGACGGCGGAGAGCTCGACAGCAACAGGTGCGAGCGCGAGCGTGGCGGCGGCGGATCTCAGGACGGCGTTTGCAGGAATGTTCGGAACGACAGAGTACTTCGAGAAAGTTGGTTTCACGCACGGTTGTAAGAAGTTTACTTATTCCCGGGAAAATGACAGTTTTATGACTGAAAATAGTGACTGTGCCGTGAGCAGTAAGCGAGAAATCGTTGAAGAAATTGATGAGATGTATGAGGAGGGGAGCGTGCTCTATGTTCTGACGACGGCGGCGATTTATGACGCGGAAGAGGCGAGTTTCTATAGCTTTGATAACTTGTTTAAGCCGGTGGTGATGAATGTGGAAAAAGAAGATTTGGCGAAGAACCGAGCGCTTTTGAATCGTTATCAGTATCAGTTTAAGAAAACTGGCGAAAAATATCATTTCAGCGGGGTGGTGAAGCTGCGATAAAATTGCTACGGGCGGCGTTTTATGGAAAGATTTTTCAGGAAGCGCCGCTATGATGAGTCTCGCTAAGTCGTCTTTCTGGCTATTCAACAACAAACAAACCAAACAAACTCCCTACGGGAGTTATTTGTTCTAATTGGAGGCACCGACCGGAATTGAACCGGTGTACGCGGTTTTGCAGACCGCTGCGTAACCACTCCGCCACAGTGCCATGTCTTCATTATAGCATAGTTTGTGCCAGCTAGGCGAAGATTTTGCGGATGACGTCTCGGTAAATATCTCGGACCAAGCTGGCTCGGTCTGGATGTTGCTCGAGATAGTGCGAAGTTGAGACCGTACTGTTGACTTCAATGACCAGCAACTCTGGTTGGTCGGACGAGGAGGCGTGATGATGGGACGAGTCAAGCTCAATAACATCGACGCTACAAAACCGGAGATTAAGTTCTTGGACGACCTTTTTAGCAAGCATGACGAGCTTAGCGCGGAGGGCGGGATTGGTGACGTCGATAGAAACGGCGCCGTTTTGAAGATTGAAGCGCCAGTCGGCGCTACGCTCTTTGCCGTAGACGAGGCGAGCTTCGCCATCAAGCATGACGATACGATATTCGCGGCTGATATGGTAGAACGGACAGAGGCTGGCGGATTCAGAATAAGCGAAGGCAGCTTCGAGGGCGGCGGGAAATTGGTCGGCGGAAGTGATGTGAGTGATTCCCTGGCCACCGAGGCCGTGATTTGGTTTCAAGACAATATCGCGCTGATGTTCTTCGAAATATCTCTCGAGGTAGGCCGGAGTGTTGCAGCCATTGGCAAACTCGCGATGATTGTCGAAGGGATAGAGAATAGAATGATCAATAATCGGAATGCCGGCGGCGCGCAGAACTTCAAAAGTAGCAAACTTGTCGGCGGCGATAGCGCTAGAGGATTGAGAGTTAAGTGGAAGGCAATTCTTAAACATGTAGCGAATTTCACCATCCTTCTCGAGACGAAAAAGCCAGCCTCGAGAAAGGATCTTCACATTAATTCCCTCTTCCTGACAGATATCGAGGATGATTTGACGGCTCATGAGGTTATTATAACTGATTATTGAGGATTGTGGCTGTTTTTAGGCGGTCGACTATTTCTCAAGGAGATGTTTATCGGACCGATTCTTGCTGAAACGGTTCCTGTCAAAGGGGCTCTTGTCAAGAAGAGGCGAGAAATATTCGTAGGCTTGGTAGAGGCCGAAACCGGCGAGAGTGAGAGAGGTGACGGCGAGCAAAACCGCAAGGATAGTGCGGAGAATGGAGACTTGCGGCCTTTGCGGCGCGCTGGTCAGCGGGACATCGACGGGAGGCTGGGCATTATCGGCGATGATATTGTCTGGTTCGACAGGTGTTACAATATCGATCTGAACGAAGCTGGGCGGGTTGCTTTGAGAGATTGGCGGCTCGGGGATGTTGAGCTCGTTCGAGATTTGGGAGTCAGTCTCGGCGACGAGGGCTGCGACGAGCTCCGGAGAGAGCACGCGATCGTAATCTTCGGTTTTCGGAGATTCCTGGACAATATTTTGTTCGGAGTCGGCAGAGTTTTGAGATATAATCGTGTTCAGAAGGCCGAAACTTGCGAAAACGCTGACCAAAAAGAGGGTAAAATAGCCCAGAAAAACTGGTTTACGGCGCATAATATAGTCCCAAACACTACCCATATATAACCATTATAGCACACATAAGCGGTTTTGTCAATAGTTTTTCCTGCGGAAAAACTATTGCTGCTGGGCGGCGCCTCGGAGAAGAAAACAAATTTTTCTTCTCGCTCGGCTTCTACGGCAGGGCAATAATAATTTGGGGTTATGGGGAGAGTATGTTATAATTGGGGCATGAAAAAATATAATACTTCACCAATCAGCGGCATGCAAGAGTTGTTGCCGGGGCTTCAGGCCGAGTTTAATCGTCTAAAATCGGGGATTGCCGAGGCGATTCATGCGCATGGATTTCAGAATATCGAGACGCCGACGATTGACCGGACGGAGATTTTGCTGGCGAAAGCGGGCGGGGACACCGAGAAGCAGATTTATAAGGTGGTGAAGACGGCGGAAACGGCGGACGATGCTGATCAGGCTTTGCGCTTTGACCACACGGTGCCGCTGGCGCGATATACCGTCGAACATATGAACGACCTAGCGTTTCCGTTTAAGGTCTCGCAAATTGGGCGGAACTTCCGGGGCGAGAGGGCGCAAAAGGGGCGATTCCGCGAGTTTTATCAATGCGATGCGGATATTATCGGCTGGGGGACGTTGCCGATTGCTTATGACGCGGAGGCGATCGCGGCGCTGATCGATGCGATGCAGGTTTTGCCGCTGCCGAGTATTAAGGTACGAGTGAGCAACCGAAAGTTGCTGAACGGACTTCTAGAGGAGTTGAACTTAAATGGTCAGTCGAAAGAGATTTTCGACATTATTGACCACGCCGAAAAAGTACCACACGAGGCGACGATTAGCGCCTTGACGGAGTTGGGGATCGGAAGCGAAGACATTGACAAAGTGATGAAGTTTATTGCGATAAACGGTTCACGCGACGAAGTGATCCCACGCTTGCGCGAATTTGGGTTCGGAAATACCGGGTTTAATGAAGGGGTTGCGGAGCTGGATGAAGTTTTGACGATTTTGGAGCGGAAGCTAGAGCGGCTGAGCGGTTCAGGTGTTTCGGGAGAACCATCGACAGAGGCGTCTCGCGTGCTGCCGACGAGCGTGGTGGCAGACATGATGATTGTGCGCGGCCTAGATTATTACACGGGAACGGTTTTCGAGACGATTGTGCCAGAGCACCGGGAAATCGGTTCGATTTGTGGCGGCGGACGCTATGAAAATCTGGCCAGTAATTATACAGAGCAGAAGTTGCCGGGCGTGGGCGGGTCGATTGGGTTGACGCGGTTGTTCTATATCCTGCAGAATTATGGGTTGGTCGAGGCGAGTTCGATAAAGCCGGTTGATGTTTGCTTGGTGCCGTTTTCGGCGGCGGAGTTTGCAACGGCGGAGGAATTGGCTGAGAAGCTGCGCAAGGATGGTCGGCGAGTCGATATCGCGATGACCGACAAGCGGCTAGGCGACAAGATGAAGTATGCAGCAAAGGTGGCCGACTCGGCGATCGCGATCGGGCAGGATGAAGTTCGGTCAGGTAAGTTTATGGTTAAAGACCTTACGACCGGAGAAGTTACGGAATTATAATCTATTGCTTTTCGTCAAAGAGCGGCCTTTCAGGGTCGCTCTTTGGTTTTTATTGTTTTATGGCCTATGGCGCGACTTTATGGTGCACATGTTTTCTGGTGCGATTATTATTTCCCGAGGCCGGCGTCAAGCATACGTTTAACATAAGTCCAATCCCAAGTGTCGCTAAATCCGGAGGTGCTAAACTTATTGAATTGAAAAGACGGCAGACCAGCGGCGACCTGGCTGGCGCGGCGCGTGTTGCGGTCTAGCTCTTCGAGAGTTTCATGGTTGTTGACGCAGTTCTCGAAGTCTTCACCGAGACCAACTTTTTGTCCGACTTTCAGCCAATAGTCCTCGGGCATATCAGTAATAGCCGGCGAACTCTTGCTGACGCCGATGCCTTTGGACTGATAGTCATCCCAGAGCGCAGCGAGGGCGCCATGATAGAAATCCCAAAACTTATCTTCGCGCGCAGCGCAATAGGAAGCTTCGCCGGCGCTTCGCGACATCGCGACGTCATTCCCCTCGTAAATCATGTCAGTCATACGGATTTCGAAAAGGATTTTGTGCCCATTTAGATACTCTTGGAATTCGTCCCAATGGTTCATAGCTTCGCGCGAGAAAACCGTGCAATACGGGCACATAATGTCGGTATACATAATATAGTGGCTACTGGCATTTTCGGGGCCAGTCGTCATAGCGGCAGTCCAGGCTTGATCGGCGGGAGCCGGGCGTGAGGTGAGGCTGATGAAGATTAGTGCAACAAAGGCACAAATAACCGCGATAATAGCGACCGTGCGAATAATACGACCTGACGATTTAGTTTCCATGAGGATTCTCCTTGTTAGTATTTTGGGTATGGCGACGCTGGAAGCGCTCGCTTAAAATCATGACGTAAGCGTCTTTGCCGATGCGCTTAAGCGACCAGAGGGCAAGCAGGATTGCGGCGAAAGTCAGTAGACCAGAGATGATGCCAGCAAGCATGTAGCTGCTTGAGCTAAACAGCGTGCCAATAAGCGGCATCAACAAGGTTGTCCCGCAAGTCGGACAGCCAGATCCGAGGATAGCGAGGCCAGCCGCTAGGCTAGCACTCTGGACATTATCTGCGTTTTTTGCAGTAGCGACGACCTGATCTTTTTTGCTACGACGGCGTTTTTGCCAGACTAACGCAACTAGACCAATCAGGATACTTTGTAAAATCGTGATGAAGAACATCAAAAGCCAGTCCCAGAAGTTGCGGCCGACGCCAAATATCGCCAAAAAGGCATTGCCGATAATAGACATTTTTCCAGATAAGTCAGTCGCCCAGAATAGATCGAGCGCAGAAGTGCTGCCAGAAAGTAAGTTGATGAGGGTGCCGAATACTATGAAGGTGATACCCGCGGCGATTAAAAATTGACATTCCCTGGTCGCAAGTATGACGCCTGAAAAAGCCATTTTACACTCGTCGAACCAACGCTCGATACGGCGTTTAAGCCTACGCTGGCGATTCTCGGTCTGATGACCTGATTTTCCTCCACGATTCATGTATCTATTGTAGCACGAATTGAGCGGGCATGGCGATTTTGCGCAGACTTTATTTTGACATGTTTCTCTTTTTTGTCCAGGTTCTAGTGTTCGGTTTTTCGTGAAATACAGGGGCGGCAAGTATTTTGGGAGTTTTTGCTATGCCATGAAAAATCTTCAAAATCAATATTGACGCGGAGCATGAGCGTGATAAAATAGAGTTAGAACTTGGACGAGATCTGACGTTGAGGGTCGCCCAAAGTTCAAAAAATAACTTTAAGCACAGGGTGGTTCAAGTGCGATATTACTTATAAAATAAGGTTACGTTTGTGACCTTATTTTTGCTTTTGTTTTGAATAGCGCGACTGTGTCGTGCTGGTTTTAGATAATAAAAGAAGTCTACTTTCCGAGTAGACTTCTTCGATTTTCCAGTTTTCGCGGTTGTTGCTAATCTTGCTTCTTGAAATATTCTTTCCCGAGACCGCAGAGTGGGCATTTGTAGTCATCCGGAACTTCGTCGCCATAGTAAACGTAGCCGCAGACCGTGCAAACCCAGGCAGTCTTTCCCTGCTCGGTGATTGACTTAGTGAGGTCTTCTTTAGATTCGGCTTCAGTAAGCTCTTTTTTATGCTCTTGGTAATAGGCATAAGTCATGGGTTTTCCGTCAGACAAGACATCGGCTTCAACCATGCGTCCGATATAGAGAGTGTGGGTTTCCGTGTCGATAGCATCAACCTTTTCGCAGATCATATACCCGAGGGAGTTTTCGACTACGGGGACGCCTTCGATTTCGGTCGTCTGGCATTCCGTGCACTTGTCGATATCTTTCGATGAATTAAACCCGAAGGTCGTGATAATCTTCGGATCAGCATCCTCGCCGAGCACCGAAAGCGCAAACTTATTATTTTCGCGAAGAAGTTTATGCGAATGATTAGTTTTGGCGACCGCGACAGAGATAAGCGGCTGCTCGCTTCCGCCGACGCGCGAAACCGCATCGACGATACACCCGCCACCGGAAGTGGTCAGAACATACATGCCTTGCGTAATTTTGCGGGTGATTTTGGGATTTTTCATAGATTTCCTCCAGTTCAATGTACTTATTATAGGGAAGTTTAGCGAAAAATTCAAGGGTGGGACGCATGTAGGTAGTTCAAGACTGAGGCACGGATAAGTAAAATAGCACCCGAAACGGCTGCTATTTTAGACTTCACGATTGGTGCCCGAAATGGGACTTGAACCCATATGGATTTCTCCATTCGATTTTAAGTCGAACGCGTATACCAATTCCGCCATTCGGGCTCAAAATCGAAAGTCTATTTTATTATAGCATAAAATCGGCTTTCGTGGGGTTACTTGCTGCGGTCGCCGTGGACGCCACGCAGTTCCAACGCTCGGCAGGTGTCGTGGAGTAGCTTCTGGCGAAAGTCCAGCACACGCACTCGGTAGCCAAATAGTTCCTCCAGCTCCGAGCGAATAGACCAGAAATGTGTATTAGGGAGGAGTATGACATCTGGCCTGAAGAGCTCCGCTCGGACTGGCGAGGTCGTTGGTTGATAACTTGGTGGTGGCGAAGAGGTGTTTTTGCGACCGGAGCGCAAGAGGAAATATGGGCCCAGATCCAAGCGTAAGATTTCGGCTGACATTTGGCCTTCATTGATTAGGTAATCCCAGCCGCTACAGTCTGGAAAGATAATTGTCGAATACGGCAATTCCTGACATACTTCCTTACGCACTAGCGATTCGAATAGCACCTTATCGGCCATAATCGCAATTTGGTCTGGGAAAGCCCTTGAGTTAAGGATGCGATAATAGTTAATACCGACACTAACGAATTTCTGCTGAGGGTATTCTCGCTTCAGGAACTCAAGTGCTAAGGAAACCACATATCCTCCCAAAACGATCAAATCTACTTTGCCTACATAGGCACGCAAACATGCTTTAGAAAAGCGGCAAATTTCTAACAAACTTCCATCTTCGAGCGATAAATTCGCTTCTGTCACACGCACGACCTCTACGATGCCAAGCTCATGCGACAAATAATCTGCGACAATATCACCACCATATCCGCTGTCAAAAACTACGACTTTTAGCATTTTCTCCTTTCCGCCACTTTTTCAGTTTATATTGATTAGACGAGCGAAGATATACGTCGATGTGAGTTATTGGACGTTTTGTTCGATAGTCAGATGAAGAAATTAAAAAGCATAATAATTTTGGCGCACGGTGTAAGCTGTTTTCTCGCGGAAAGAGCGGAAAATCCTTACATTTTGTAAAAAGTATGCTATAATACGGGTATGGTTCTGTAGCTCAGTTGGTAGAGCAGCTGGCTTTTAACCAGTTGGTCGGGGGTTCGAGTCCCTTTAGGCGCACCAAGAAATAT
>CAOQNC010000013.1:0-11683 GCA_948511255.1 uncultured Candidatus Saccharibacteria bacterium
AAATATAACCGCCGAATTGATATTTCTCGAGAACGCTCGCGGCAGTGGCGTCGTCGGGGTAGCGGACGAGAAGAGTTTGAGCGATTTTTTCGTCGAGAGTCATCTCAGAGAGGAGTTGGTCGGCAACAGCGTAATGATCGGCAAAAAGCGGCGCCTGGTTATGCGAAATCAGGCTAGCGACGAGAGAGCAGAGGAGAAAAAGGCTATGCATAGTTTAATTATATAATATTTCGCGCGGTTTGGCGGAGGAATTTTGCGAGCTTGGGGCTTGCGACTAGGAGGACTTACGGTTCGAGCTCGAGGCCGGTGTCAAGGTCGAGGGTGACGCGGCAGCGATATTCGGGGTAGGCGCGGCGGAATTCGCGAACGATGCGATTCTTCAGCTTGAGTTTTTCACGATAAAAGTAGTCGATAACAAGATCGAAGGTGACGAGTTTTTGTTGGTCGTCGACGTAGAAGCCGTGCGATTGAAGAACGGCGGGATAATGCTCAATGATTTCTTCGAGGTGACGGCGCATGGCCTGGTGGGTTTTGGTCTGGCTATTTTCGGCGTAGATGCCGACGGTGAGCGTGACATTGTATCTCGAGAGCGCGCCCTGAGAGATTTCGCTGGTCAGGCGATGGATGTCTTTCGCGGTGAGGCGGTCGGGGACTTGAATATGAATCGAACCCATGTAGGCGCCGGGGCCGTAATCGTGGAGAATGAGGTCATAGGCGCCGCTAACTTCAGGAAAGCTACAGACGAAGGTGTGAAGTTTGCGGGAGAGCCCAGGGTCGCTACGACCGCCGATGATGTCGAGGACGGAATTGCTGAGGATTTCGAGGCTGGTTTTGATAATGAACAAGGAGATAATGACGCCGAGGATGCCGTCGAGACTGACCTGGAAAAACATGGTCGAGAAAATACCAATCAAGGTCGAGAAGGAGAGGACGGCGTCAAACATTGCGTCGAGACCGGAGGCGAGGAGACTAGCCGAATCTTGGGCGCGGCCGACGGATTTGACGTAGAGGCCGAGGAAGATTTTGACAAGGACGGCGGCGGAGATAACGATAATGCTGGCGAGAGAATAGTCGGCAAGCTCGGGGTGAAAGACTTTCGGGATGGATTCGACGAGAGCGAAGGCGCCGACCGAGAAAATGATCGCACCGACAACAAGGGCGGCGAGATATTCGTAGCGACCGTGGCCGTAGGGGTGCTCGCGATCGGGACGGCGAGCGGCGAGTTTTGTGCCGACAATAGTGACGACAGAGGAGAAAACGTCGGTCAAGTTGTTCACGGCGTCGAGGACGATTGCGTTGGAGGCGGCGATAAGGCCGACCGTCATTTTGAAGGCGACGAGGACGAGATTGGTGACGATACCGATAATGCTAGTCCGAATAATAATTCTTTGGCGGTTAGGCTTATTTTTGCTCATCATGATATTATAGCATAAGTCTTGAGTTTTGGGCAGCGAAAGCCCCTGCCGTTTGGCAGAGGCTTTCCTAGAAAGGTTTTTGGGCTGTCAGATTTTGATGCCGCGCCGCGCCAACATGGCGGCAGTCGGATCCAGGATTTCTGAATAGTCCTCGTAGACATCCGGCAGCTTGCTGGTCGCTGGCAAATCCTGGCTGACGCCGCGCAGCTGATAATAATCGGCAGCGGGCGGATTGAAACCGGAAGAGCCAACATGAATCAGAGTGGGACGACTGCGGGAATTGACAAGCAGAGGCGCTCCGTTCGGGGCCAGGCCGCCGGCGCGAGCGTAGAGGCTCAGGCTAATGCGGACGATTTTGCCGCGGTGGATTTCGGGCAGGTCGTAGCCGGAGGGTAGTTGGAAATTGACGCGGATAGGCATCTTGTCGAGCCGGTCAGGCGGAATTTCATGCTTCTGGGCGATTCCAGTAAGGTCGAGGCTGTTCACTTCGCTCGGGAAGAGTTCTCTGATCAGACCATGAGGCAAGAGAGCCGAGGGCGTTTCCGGAATAAATTGAGTGTATTCCAGCGCCTCGGTGATCTTGGCGAACAGAGATAGCCCGAAGTAGGGGTTCTCGTTTTCCATGGCGGCGGAGAGGAGCTGGATCTTGATCGGTATAGCGCCCCGATCGGGCGTCAACGGACAAACGACATGGCGCTCGGGCGAGCTCAGAAGTAGCCCGGGCAGCATACGAAATCGCATCGCGCAATCGGCGACAGGGTAGACGTCCAGCTCCGGCAGCTCCAATAACTCGGTCACCAGGAAAACAACACGATCGATGCCGAGGCGGATTGTGAGGCGGGGAGGGTCAAGCTTTAGAGCGGGGGCGCGCGGAGCGTTGCTCTTGCACTCGGGGTGGATGGCGATGATTTTGGCGGTCGTTGTGTCAGCGGGGGCGGACGACTCGGACTGGTTGAATGCTCTTTTGTCGGACGTAGCGACAGGAATTGTCTTGTCGGGCATAGTTTTCTCCTTTCTAGTTGTGAGGTACGCTGCTTCAGGGCGGGTGCGGTCTGGCAGATTGTATCAGTTAATTATATAACTTTTTGGCTGAAATGTCTATATCTCCGTTGTCATTTTCGCTCGCTTACTTGACTTTTATGGTGATGTGTGCTATAATGGAAGTATAAGGTGTTAGCGTTAGGCTAATGGCCGAGGTTTTTGGTGAACTTCCGAGTGTTTTAGCTTGAGAATGTGAGCTGGATTTCGACTTGGAGTTTGATGACTTTGGCGCTATTTGGACCGGAGTGGGCTGGCGAAGCTAGGCATTATGGAAATGCTGGCGACATCTGGCACATTTTGGTTAGCTTTATTTCGGTTAGCGTTTTGACGAACTCTTAAAATTATTGCAAAGGAGGGGTAGCATGAGAGGGCAAACGACAGCACCGAAGCGGCAACGCGGGGCTTCGGAAACAGATTTTGAGCTGCGGATGAAGCTGCTCGAGGCGCAAATGGAGCGGCTGATGCTGGAACGTTACGGAAGGGCGACCGACCGGGAGCGTTATGAAGATTTGCGAGCGAGGGCGCGGGCGGTCGGCGGCGAGCTGGAGAAGACTTTTGGCTTCGATGAGAAAGGCTGTGTCACAGCGGCAATTTCCGGATCTAAATGCGCGACTTATCGGCGGCCGTATTGGTTGGTCCGCGAGGCGAGCGAGCTGACGGCAACGCTGGCGTTCGATTTGCCAAAAACAATTTGCGCGACTGGAGCGGGCAATCGCCCGCGACGAACAGACTTATCAAGAGCGGATTCGGTCGCTGGCCTATGGCGACGAGATTCCGGCAGTCTGGATGATGACTCGGGCAGATTTTGAGAGTCGGTTATTGGCTTTGGCGCGTGCGGCGGGCGGGAGCCTGGAGCTGAAGACTTCTCGCCAGGATGGGAAAGTCTATGTCTACTATTATCGCTACAAGCGGTTGAAGACGGCGACGGTGTTCAATTCCCTGCTCACGCATGCGCCCTATCACAGCACCGGCAAGCATCGTTACACGTTCTGGCTGCCGATTGACTATGTCCTGCTGCGGCAGCTACTCGAGAGGGACGCCGAGATTTATGCGGCGCTGCCCGAGGAAATGCAACGACCGGGGTATCCGGCACGATGCGTTAAAAGCTAACCGCAACAAAACTCCCCCGCTTCTAGGCGAGGGAGTTTTTCTTTGTGCGCCGACAATAAATCTCGTTCGTATAAAAAGAAAGCAACCTATTGTCCATTACTGGGCGCATCCGCTTTCTGCTGAACTCATCTTACCATATGAATTATCTAGTGTCAATAACTTACCCCAAAGCATAAATGCTATTGACAAAATTGAATATCTGTGCTACAATGATTGTATAGACCTCGCGGAGGTGTTATCTGTAGTGGGTTTATAGCACATTTCGGTTAGTTATTCTCCCCTGTTTTGGGTAGAGAAAAGATTGTTCAGAGAATGATCTTTGACTACTCAAAAAGAGGAGATGTTGTAATGGATACAATTGAACAAGGCTTGGAAATCCTAAAGCAGCTTGGCTTGACCTACGAATGGCGAGACCATACTCACGATTTTCTCGACATCACCGATCCGGTAACGGGAGAATGGACCTGCCGTGAGCCTTACGGGGCAGCTTGTCTGCTTGATTTTCTGATGAAGACGGGCAAGCTGAAGCTGGATGACAGCGATGAGGATGCTTTTTTGGCACAGGTTGAGGAGCTAAACAGGCTGGCCGAAACCTTCGGTAATAGTGTCGTTACTATCTCGAACGAACTACACTACTGGAGGCACCGGCACCCCATCGACCCGAAAGACAAGGCGTCGCCATGCATTTTCACGGTAAAGGATGCGCTGGATCCGAAGAGACGACACAGCAAGGCTTGGTGGTATTTTGACCACGACGAAATCGTGGAGCTCCGCAAGACAATCCTTCACGACAGAGCAATTTATGCTCAACATTTTACAATTAATGGCTAACCACAATAAAACTCCCCCGCGAGCGTGCGAGGGAGTTTTTCTTGGACGTCAGGAAGTTTGAAATAACCCAAAAAGAGCCCCTTTCGAGGCTCTTTTCGTGTATTAGTAAGAATACTACTTGATGATGCTGGTAACGACACCAGAACCGACGGTCTTGCCGCCTTCGCGGATAGCGAAGCGGTCGTTGTTGTTCATAGCGATTGGCGCGAGCAACTTGACCTTGAAGGTGACAGTATCACCAGGCATGACGATTTCTTTGTCGGCTGGGAGTTCAACTTCACCAGTGACATCGGTCGTGCGGAAGTAGAACTGTGGCTTGTAGCCCTTGGAGAATGGAGTGTGGCGACCGCCTTCTTCCTTCTTCAAGATGTAAACCTGAGCCTCGAATTCGGTGTGTGGGGTGATCGAGCCTGGGGCAGCGATGACCTGGCCGCGTTCGATTTGTTCACGTTCAATACCGCGGAGCAAGAGACCAGCGTTATCACCAGCCTGGCCCTGATCGAGAGTCTTGTGGAAGGCCTCGATACCGGTCACGACGGATTTCTGAGTGTCTTTGAGACCGACGATTTCAACTTCGTCGTTCAATTTGACGACACCCTGCTCGATACGGCCAGTAGCAACAGTACCACGACCCTTGATGGAGAAGACGTCTTCGACAGGCATCAAGAATGGCTTGTCAAGATCGTGTTCTGGGACTTCGAAGTATTCGTCCATAGCCTTGATGAGGTCCATGATGGCCTGTTCATTCTCGGCGTCGCCTTCGAGGGCTTTCGTAGCGGAACCCTTGATGATTGGGGTGTTGTCGCCATCGAAGCCATATTTGTTCAAAAGTTCGCGGACATCCATCTCGACGAGCTCGACGAGGTCAGGATCAGCGAGGTCCATCTTGTTCAAGAAGACGATAATCTTCGGAACGTTCACCTGGTGAGCCAAGAGGACGTGCTCACGGGTCTGTGGCAACGGACCATCGTTCGCAGCGACCACGAGAATAGCACCATCAACCTGAGCAGCACCGGTAATCATGTTCTTAATGTAGTCGGCGTGGCCCGGCATATCGACGTGCGCGTAGTGGCGGTTGTCAGATTCGTATTCCTGGTGAGAGGTGGCGATGGTAATACCACGAGCCTTCTCTTCTGGAGCGTTATCGATCTGGTCGTAAGCGACAGCTTTGTTAACTTCGGATGGGAGTTTCTTTGCGAGAACGTTAGTAATCGCAGCCGTCAAGGTAGTTTTACCGTGGTCAACGTGGCCCATCGTACCGACGTTGATATGTGGCTTGGAACGGTCAAAATTTGCCATTCTTTCTCCTTTTAATTATTATTTGTGTCAGAGCGCTAATATCAACCAGCTCCAACTCTACCTATATATAATATATGATTTCGGGGGAGTTGTAAAGAGGTTTTATCTGGGAATTTTGGGATGGGAAAGCCCCGGGCGCAGGGCGACCGGGGCGGGTGCGAGAGGAGAACTAAACGTGGCGAGCCAACGACATGATGGCGACCTGGGAATGGTCGGTGCCGTCGAAGCCGATACCCGGTTTGACGTCCTGGAAACCAAGACCGTGGTAGAGCGCGAGCGCAGGCTGGTTGTCGGCAAGGCAGTCCAACTCGAAGCGCCGGAAGCCGTGAGCTTGCGCGGCGATCATGAAGTTGTTGAGCAGGAGTTTGCCGAGGCCGCGCCGGCGAGCGTCAGGAGCAACGCAACAGTCCAGAATCGTCATCGTGTCGGGGTCGGATTTCTGGGCGTGACGGACGGACGGCTCAACGTAGCGCTCAATCGCAAAACGGTAATGGTCGTTCGTCTGCTTCAGCGAGCCATAGTCGTAGGACAGGTCGCTGCGGGAGCTGATGGCAACGATGACGCCGAGAATCTTACGGCTCCAGATTTCCCAGACAACATAGAGGTTGTCGAGGGAGAAAATGGTGCCGGTGGAGTGGATCAGCGCATGGAGAGGCATGATCGCGTCGTCTTCGCTACCGAACCAAAACGGGTAGATATAGGGGTCGGTAGCGTAGATGATTTTCGCGATGTCGGTCAGGTTGTCATCGGGGCGGGCGGAGCGAGTGGCAAATTCTTCGGGCATGAATAATTCCTCCTTTTAAGGTAGTAGCTTGGATTTTGACTGGTTTATACAGATATTGTCGGCTATTATGCTTAATTTACTGCGTTTTAGCATTCAAAAACAAGCCCCTCATTTACCATTGTAGCACAGATTTCGTTTTTTGTCAAGATGAGGCGTGGCGGTCAGATGGGGGGTAGCAGTCAAATGGGAAAACAGTCGCGCCGGAAGAACAAAAAAGAAAGCTCCGTACCTGCGCAATCCAGCGCTGCCTGACGAGCCTTCGTACATCTTGATTATACTATAGATTTTGAATGATTTCAAGAAAAGCCCCGGTCGCGTGTGGCGGCCGGGGGTGGCGCAGAGAATGGTTGCCGAACGGAACACTCGGCGGCTTAGTCGGCATGAACCTCAGCCTTTTTGTCGGCCAGTTCCTTTTCAGCCTTATCGGCGACGTACTTGGCCTGGTCAACACGGCCAATGGTGACGGTATCGAAGCCGCCGGAAGGGTAGGTCAGGATGTAGTACCCGCCTTCAGCGCCAGTATGGACGAGCCAGCCCAGCTTGAGGAAGAGCGGCATCTTGTCGCCGATAATCCAACTGGTCTCAGCATCATCCAGATCCTGACGGAGACGCACCATTTCGGCGTTGGTTGGCGCATAAGTAGTCGTCGTACCGTCGGAGCGCTCAACCTCGATTCTGTCGTCGGTCAGCAAACCGCCCTCCTTAATGTCGATTCCCCAGCCAATACTGACCATGCGCGCATACATGTCGTCCAGGGCATGCTGAACGCTAGCGTGCTCGGTGAAGCGGGAAAGGGATTTGACGGTGCTCGGAGTCAACCGCTCTTTGAGGGCAAAGACCTCCTCCCCGTTCAAGGTGACGGAGACGTGACAGAACTCAGACCCGGGGTGAGGCGTAGTCTTGACGGAGTAGCCGTATTCGCGAAGCGTCTTCAGGGATACTTCGATGGCGGCGGACAGCGTATTTTCGGCAACGGCCGGGGTAGTGGGAACGGTAAGATGGTACATGATTTTTCCTCCTCGTTTTGTCTGTTTTTCGGATTGAATGGAATTTGAGTATAAACGTTTATACAGGAAACTCGAGCACCAAAACATTCTCTAGCTAAATTGGAAAGAGCAAGAGAACATTTTGAACTCTATACTTCCATTGTAGCACAGATTTCGGTTTTTGTCAATAGTGGTTATGGTTTTTCAGGGATTTGTGGGAGGAAAATCATGTTACGCACGTTTCTTCTTTCCCTGTTCTTTAATCTCGGAGATCTGGTCGCGGAGCATGGCGGCTTTCTCGAAGTCGAGGTTGGCGGCGGCGAGTTGCATTTGCGACTGAAGCTCTTTGATAAGGCTGGGGAGTTCCTCTTGAGGGATGCGCTTCAGGTCGAGGCGGGCGACTTCTTCCTTCTCGGGGATGATGGCACGGAGACCGGCGGAGATTTCTTTCTTGACGGAGCGGGGGGTAATATTGTGTTCTTTGTTGTAGGCTTGCTGGATTTCGCGGCGGCGATTGGTCTCGGAGATGGCTTTTTCCATGCTTTCGGTGATGTTGTCGGCATACATGATGACTTTGCCGTTGACGTGGCGGGCGGCGCGGCCAATGGTCTGGATGAGGGCGGATTCGGAGCGAAGGAAGCCTTCTTTGTCGGCGTCAAGAATAGCGACGAGAGAGACTTCGGGGAGGTCGAGACCTTCGCGGAGGAGGTTGATACCGACGAGGACGTCGTAGACGCCGGCGCGGAGGTCGCGAAGGATGTCGCCACGCTCGAGAGTGTCGATGTCGGAGTGGATGTAGGCGACTTTGATGTTGCGCTCCTTGAGATAATCGGAGAGGTCCTCGGCCATTTTCTTAGTCAAAGTCGTGACGAGGGTGCGCTGATTCTTCGCGATGCGGGCGTCGATTTCTTCCATGAGGTCATCAATCTGACCCTCGGAGGGGCGAACTTCGATTTCGGGGTCGAGGAGGCCGGTCGGGCGGATGACTTGCTGAGCCGGCTCAGGGGAGTGTTCGAGCTCGTAAGGGCCAGGGGTGGCAGAGACGTAAATTGCGTGTTTAATATGCTGCTCAAACTCGGTGAAAATCAGGGGACGGTTGTCGAGGGCAGAAGGTAAGCGGAAGCCGTATTCGACGAGGGTGGTCTTGCGGGCGTGGTCGCCGTTATACATGCCGCGGACTTGGGGGAGAGTCATATGGCTTTCGTCGACGAGCAGGAGGAAATCTTCTGGGAAAAAGTCAATCAAAGTCGCCGGAGGTTGACCAGGGCGGCGGCCGTCGAGGTGGCGAGAATAGTTCTCGATACCCTTGACGAAACCGGTCTCGCGGAGCATTTCGAGGTCATATTTCGTGCGCTGAGAAAGGCGCTGTGCCTCGAGAAACTTGTCGTGCTTCTCGAAATATTTGAGACGATCCTTAAACTCGGCTTCAATGCCGGTGATGGCGCGTTCGAGCTGATCCTTCGGAGTGGCGTAGTGGGTGTTCGGGAAGATATGGACGCGGTCGGGCTTCTCGCGGGTCTCGGCGGTTAGGGGGTCGATGATGCGGACGCTTTCGAGGGCGTCGAAGCCGAACTCGAAGCGATAGCCCCATTCCCCGCTGGCCGGGAAAAGATCGACGGTGTCGCCCATGACGCGGAAGTTGCCGCGCTCGAAGGCGAGGTCGTTTCTGTGGTATTGCATGGCGACGAGATAGATGATGAAGTTTTGCTGCGAGAGGGTTTCAGCGCCTTGGGTCGAGACGTCGACGAGCGGCTTGTCGGGCATTTCGTCCGGGGAGATGTTGGCGAGGATATGGGAGAGGGCATCCGGACCGGCGACCCGCCAAACGCCGTCTTGCTTCAGGAGTGGGAGAGACATTTCAGTATAATGGTCTGGCGAGCCGATGCCGTAGATACAAGAAACTGAGGCGACGACAATAGTGTCGGGGCGAGTGAGAAGAGCGACGGTCGCGGCGTGGCGAAGGCGATCTATTTCGTCGTTGATGGCGGAATCTTTCTCGATATAAGTGTCGGTCGAGGCAATGTAGGCTTCCGGCTGGTAGTAGTCGAAGTAGGAGACGAAGTAGTGAACTTCGTTTTTCGGGAAGAACTCGCGGAACTCAGAATAGAGCTGGGCGGCGAGAGTTTTGTTATGGGCGAGAATAAGGGTCGGACGCTGATAGTTCTGGATGATGTTCGCCATGGTGAAGGTCTTGCCGGAGCCGGTGACGCCGAGTAGGGTCTGCTCGCGGACGTCAGCATTCAGGCCAGCAGTGAGCTGCTCGATGGCCTGGGGTTGGTCGCCGGTCGGCTGGTATTTAGAGACGAGTTCAAATTTTGGCATATAAGTATATTATATACTGTTTTGGCGGGATTTGGGCGGATTTAGGCGCCGTGATATTGACAATATTTGCGATGTGTGCTATAATGGTAGTATGAGGGGAAATTGGGTGGCTTTTGGGGCGCACTTTAAGTTATTATGACTTTTAGCCTAGTTTCCTATGAGAACTTACACTACCGGATACGGAGAGATGGTTTTGAAAAAACTGTTTTTAGTCCTTGGGGCACTGCTGGTGTTGTTTTCTTTTTTCGTCTGGCGGTTGCCTCCACCGGTGGTGGAACCCAGTACGTCAAAGGATAACACGACGCCCAGCATTGAAACGATCGTGAGAACGATCAAAGATCAGAAGTTTGAAACCCTGGCGGCATTCGACGCGGACGGGAATTTGCTATTCGAGACAACAGACCTGGACGCGTTGGGCGTGACCATGACCGCCGAGCAAGCAAATCAGTTCCGTGAACAGGGTGGAGCACTGGTCATCCACAATCACCCGAGCGGCACTTCATTCTCGGGACAGGATCTTTATGCCGAGGCGAAGCGCGGTAGCACGCGAGCAATCGTGGTGACGTGGAACAAAATCTACATCTTGACGCCAAGCTGGCGAGGCTGGGGCGACCCGGACGCACTAAAAGCGGCGCATGAGCAGCATCTCGAGCACTACGCGCAGCTCGTTGAGACAGACGACAGCATTATCACTACCGGACAGACGTGCTGGGTCTATGACCAGGCTGTTGCGGCCGTAGCCGAGGAATTCGGTCTGGAATATCAGCAAATTGCGATGAAGGATCTGTTTTGTTTCCATGGGATTCAAGTGGTGACGGCCGGGTAAAACCAGCTGTTCTCCGCAGACTCGACCGCTCGATGGTCGCTAGCTGGCTGAAAGTCAGATAAAGAAGGGCGCAGCGCAGGTTGCGCTCTTTTTATGGCTGCGATTGCTGGCTAGGCTGGCGTTGTTGGAGATAGGTTAGTCGAGATGTCTATTGGCCGATGAGTTCGAGGAAAGCGGCTTCGTCGATGGTCGGGATGCCGAGCTTGGCGGCTTTGTCGGTCTTTCCCTTGCCGGGCTTCGCGCCGGCGATGAGGGCGGTGGTGGTTTTTGTGACGGAACCGGTGACGGTGGCGCCGAGTTCACGGAGACGATCCTCGGCAGCTTCGCGGCCCATACTTTCGAGGGTGCCGGTAACAATATAACTATTGCCCGAGAGCGGGAGATTGGTCATGTCTTCGGCGACAGGTTCTACGCCGAGCTCCTTCAATTCGGCGAGGAGTTTCAGGTTATCTTCATCGGCAAAGTAGGCAAGAATGGATTCGGCAACGATTTTGCCAATGTCGGGGAGTTTCTGGAGGTCTTCAGCAGTGGCATTCGCGAGGTCATCAATGCCTGGAAAAGCCTTTGCAAGGGTCATAGCGGTCTGAGTGCCAACATGGCGAATACCAAGGGCGGCGATAAACTTATGGAGGGGCGGGGTTTTAGAGGCTTGGATGGCGGCGACGAGATTTTGCGCGGAAAGTTCCGCGAAACGCTCGAGCTGAGCGACTTTTTCCGGCTTCAGGCGATAGAGGTCGGAGAGGGATTTGACGAGGTTCGCGTCGATAAGGGCGGCGACGTTTTTCTCGCCGAGGCCGTCGATATTGAGGGCAGGCTTCGAGGCGTAATATTCGATAGCGCGCTTCAGAATGAGGTCGGAGTTTTCGCCCTTGACACGGTAGGCAACTTCACCTTCGGGACGCTCAAACTCGAGCTCGGGGTATTGCTTTTTCAGAGCCTGTTCATAGTTGAATGGCTCGGTATCGTCAGGGCGGAGAGTGAGGAGAACTTCTTTGACCTGAGGGATGATGTCGCCGGCTTTGTAGATAATAACGGTGTCGCCGATGCGAACGTCGAGGCGGGCGATTTC
>CAOQNC010000013.1:11693-12524 GCA_948511255.1 uncultured Candidatus Saccharibacteria bacterium
GTGGAGACTGGCGTGACGAACAGTGCTGCCAGCGACGACGACCGGATCGAAGATAGCGACAGGAGTAGCAGCGCCGGTGCGACCAATCGAGATAACGATATCTTTAACTTTGGTCGTGCTCTCTTCGGCGGGATATTTGAAGGCGACGGCACCGCGCGGGGTTTTCCCGACAATGCCGAGCTTCTGATAGACGGCGCGGTCGTTGATTTTGATGACCATGCCGTCGGTGTTGAAGGGGAGGGTCTGGCGATAATCAGAGAGGCGGGCGATTTCCCTTTCTACTTCGTCGATGTTTTTGAAGACGTGGTCTTCGCCGGAAGTACGGAAGCCGAGTTTCCGCAGAGCTGTGTAGGCTTCGGAATGTTTCGGGAGGTTCGGTTGGACAAGATCGTAAGCCATGAATTTCAATTTTCGTCCGGCGGCGATGCGCGGGTCGAGCTGGCGGATACTGCCAGCGGCAAGATTGCGCGGATTTGCGAAAGGTTTTTCGCCAGCTTTAACTTGCTTTTCGTTAAGGGCGTCAAAGTCTTTCTTGAAAATGACAATTTCGCCGCGAACTTCGACATGGCCTTTCTCGGAGATACCGTCGACGGCGGGTAGGCGAAGCGGGACGTTTTCAATCGTGCGAACGTTCATGGTGACGTCTTCGCCGACGAGACCATCGCCGCGGGTAACGGCTTTTTCCAGAAGACCGTCTTCATAATGTAGCGCACAAGCGAGGCCATCCATTTTGATATCGGTAAAATATTCCTGAATCGGGCCGACAAGCTTTTCGTTCGCGGCGACCCAGTCGCGGATTTCTTCGGTAGAGAAGACATCGGCGAGCGAAAT
>CAOQNC010000014.1 GCA_948511255.1 uncultured Candidatus Saccharibacteria bacterium
GTCGAAATCCAAGCCCTTGTCACCCCCTCAAACTTCGGCTATCCGAAGCGCACCGCCTCCGGCTGCGACCTGAACCGTCTCAACCTTCTCATTGCCGTCCTCGAGCGCCGCACGAAGCTCAAACTCTCTGACCAAGACATCTTCGTCAACGTCGTTGGCGGCTTGAAGCTCCAAGATTCCGCTGCTGACCTCGCTATCTGCCTTGCCATCGCCAGCGCCGTCGCCGGCCGCAAACTTTCCGAAGAATATGTCGTGTTCGGAGAAGTCGGTCTCGGCGGCGAGATTCGCTCCGCTTTCCGCCCCGACCAGCGTATCTCTGAAGCGAAGAAACTCGGCTTCACTCGCGCCATCGCCCCCGCCACGATTAAAGACAAGTTCGTCATCCCCGTCCGTGACCTCCGCGACACGCTAATTAAATACGTCAACGAGAAATAAATGCGCATCCTAGGCATCGACCCTGGCACCGGCATCTGCGGCTTCGGCGTCATCGAAGGCACAACCGCCCTCGATTACGGCGTCATCGCCACTCCTCCGCATACTCCGCTCCCCGACCGCCTCGAAGACATCTATAACTCTCTCCACGAAATCATCGACCAGAACCATCCTGACGTTATGTCGATCGAGAAACTCTTCTTCAAACAAAATATCACGACCGGTATCTCTGTCGCTGAAGCCCGCGGCGTCTGCCTCCTTGTCGCGAAACAATATAATCTCCCAATTTTTGAATACAGTCCGAACCAAATCAAAAAAGCCATCTGCGGCTACGGCCAAGCCCATAAACCTCAAATCCAAGAAATGGTGCGCCTCCATCTCCATCTCGAGCAAGTCCCGAAGCCCGACGACGCCGCCGACGCCCTCGCCGCTGCCATTGTCCATTCTTTCGTCGCCAAAACTTCCACCTAGGTCACGACCCAGCTTCAAAACTTTCACCTAAAACTATTGTCGCGGCGCAAAACAACTTAATAACTCGCCAAAAGTCATAACTTATGCTACAATAGTAGCAACACAAGGAGTTATTATGTTCAAAAAACTTATCTTTACTATTTCGGTGGGCATGGTGGGCATTTTCACTCTTATTTCTATGCCAAATAGCACTTACGCTACTGGCGACATCATCACCGACACCATCGAGGAGCCGACTATCAGTTCCGAAGAAGCTCTCGCAACCGCCGAGACTTTCGACACTACAACCTCCGAGACCGTGCCTGCTGATGAAACCCCGCTCCCAGACGAAGCCGCACCTAGCGACGAAATCGAATCTACTGGCGAAGTTATCCCGGCCACAGACAGCACGACAGAAAACGCCGAAAGAACCGTCATGAGCCGATTCGACGCCATCGTCACTTCCGCCTTAACATTTATCGAAGAGCAATTCGGCGTCACCATCAACCGCGAGACGGTGCCACTCATCCTTTCTGCCGCCGCCCTCATTCTGACCGTCCTGCTCATCATTATCATTAACCTCATCGCACACAAAAAATCTCGCAACATTATCGAAAAATCCGACCGCCAAGAACTAGCTGCCGGTCTCAACGCCAATAGTTTCGGCGAGCTAAATAATCGTCCGGACCTCGCAAGTGGGCTAAACGAGTTCCGTGACCTATGATTGCGCACCTCTTTGGCACCATCACCGAAAAGCTCCCCGCCTCCGTCATTATTGACGTCCATGGCGTCGGCTACGAACTAATCCTCTCCGCTCCCGATGCCGAGCGCATCAATCTCGGCGACGAAGTTAAGTTCTATACTTTCCACTCCCTCCGCGAAAACGCCGAAGACCTCTATGGCTTCACCAGCCTCGCCGCTAAAAAACTTTTTGAAATGCTTATCTCCGTAAACGGTATCGGTCCAAAAGCCGCCATCAGCATCCTCAGTCTCGGCACTCCCGAAGAAGTCAGAAATGCCATCGCCAATACCGATGCCGCTTTCATTTCCAAAGCCGCTGGCGTTGGCAAAAAGTCCGCCGAACGCGTCATCGTCGACCTCCGCGACAAAGTCGGCCTCCCTAGCCATTACGGCGCCACCGAAACCAAGTTCACCCTCGCCCCTGAAAAAGGCCCCGCTGACGAAGCCCTCGATGCCCTCATCGCCCTCGGCTTCCCGCTCAAAGAAGCCTCTGCCGCTCTCGCTGAAGTCGACCCGAGCCTCCCCGTCGAAGAGCGCATCCGCCTCGCCCTCAAGCAGAAATAACTCCAAACAACGACCCGCCATCTACAAAAACGCATAAAAAGAGCCGCCTGCCATGAGACAGACGGCCTTTGTTTTACCCAATTTCACGCCAACCGACATAAAATCAAGCTAAAGTTCCTTGGCGTCACCGCGCCAAATCTAAATCATTCAAGAGGTTCATCAAAATCTGCGCGACCTGCGCTCGGGTTGCCTGACCTTTCGGGTCAATCCGACCGTCGCCAAAACCATTGACGACGCCATTTTCGACCGCCCAGGCCATCGCTTCCTGCGCATAGCCGCTCACCTGACCAGCGTCCGTAAAGCCAGTCAAAGTCCCAGCCGCCGTCGGCGAACCATAGTAACGCCAAAACATCACGACCAACTGTTCTCTGGTGATGTCGCCGTTCGGGTTCGACCCGTCGCTGATACCGTTCTCGACCGCCCACTCGACGCTCTTCGCATACCAAGTCTCGCCGCCAGTCGTGTCGGCTCCGGCAAACCTCGCCAAAACCGTCATCAACATTCCGCGCGTCATTGCCGCATCTGGCGAGAAAGTCATTGCCGAAGTTCCAACAAGCAGTCCTCGAGCCGATGCGAACGCCACAGCGTCCGCCGCCCAGTTTCCGGCCGGAACATCCGTAAACACCTTGCTATTATCGACAAGAACTACCGTCGCGCCATCCGGCAGGGAAGCAATCACGCCCTCCGCCGTCACAACCGAAGTTTTCACGACGTTCGTCGAAGCGTCTGTCCCGACCAGCATCGCCACGGTCCCCGGCGTCGTCGAAACAGCCGGAATCATAACCTGAACTTCTTCAGTCGAGCCAGTCCGCACCGTAATCGGCATCGTATCCGGTATATTCCGCACTACGCGCACCGCCTCGACCGGCAACCGAACCGCTTCGCCCTGCTGCCGAGCCGCCTGGATCGCTTCCGCCGACAATCGCACTTCAGTTTTCACGGCACCATTCACCATGGTTTCCACGGTGACAGCCGTGCCATCTTTCTGCGTCGTGACGACCGTTTTCGAGCCATCCGGCCTCGTCGTCGTTTCGATCTTTACGCCAGTCTTCGGGTCAGTCGTCACCGTAGTCGTCGGCTTATTGGTCGGAGTCGTAGTTGACGACCCGCCGCCAGGATTCGGCCGGCTCGTGTTCCCAGAACCGCCAGGATTACTCGGATTCCCGGTATTGCCACCAGTCGCCGGAATCGTTTCGGTCTGCTTATAACCGCAGACCACACAATCCCGATGTCGGCTACCTGCTACCGTCGCGGTCGCCGCCGTATCGACAACCCACGCGCCGTAATCATGCGCCGCGTAGCCATCTTTTTCGGCATTAACTGTCACATAGCACTCAGCAACTTGACACTCGTGCCAGTGCGCATCCTCGTCGTTCATCCAACCAGTAGCCCAATCATGCTCATGCTTCGCCGGGATTTCTTCCGTCACGGTATAGCCACAAATCTCGCAGGTTCGAGTCTTCTCGCCAGGAGCGGACGCAGTCGCCGGGATGGTAATCACCCAGCCATTCTCTCCGGGATTAACCCCGTCGATAGCAGTCCAAGTGTGGGCGGCGTAATCATACAATTCCTGACAGCCGTCTTCCAAGCACGCGTGCCAATGATAGTCGGACCCATAGGACCAATTTTCCGCCGGCTTGTCGTGGTCATGCGAGTCGCCGGGAACATATCCCGTAGCCGGGATTTCCTCAGTCTGCTTGTAACCGCACTCGCAAATACGTTCCCGCAAGCCAGCACTATCAATGCCAGGCTCGGTCACGACCCGCCAATCGCCGTAAACATGAACAGCATAACCGTTCTTCTCGGCATTATCGGCAACATCACAACCTTCCGCAAGGCATTCGTGCCAATGCGCATTCTTATCGCTCGTCCACCCGGCAGCCCAATCATGCTCATGCTTCGCCGGCGGATTAGGATCAACCGGCGGGTCAACGGGCGGGTTAGGGTCAATTGGAGGGTCAACCGTCGAACCAGGCGTCCGGTCAAACGGCTCGCCGCAAACATCGCAGTTACCTTCCGCGTCCTTCTCCCCGAGATGCTCGCCCTTACCGACGCAAGTCATCGTATCATCGGTATCCGGCAAGGGAACGAACGGGTCAGTTTGATTGTAGTAGACTTGCCCAGCCTCCGTAACAGCATCCATCCACTTCTTTGATTGCTGCTGCGCAGTCGGTATTGCCGCCACTAACGCTTTCCATCGTGCCTCAGTCCCACCAAAGTTGATAAAACTTACACCGTAACTGCTCATAAACGGATCCGTCACGCCAGCCACAGTGATACATTCCAACGTACTCGGCATATAAATATACTGAATCAGTTTACAGGACTGGAACATTCCCGGAGGCAGTTCTGTCATGCCTTCTGGTAGCGAGATCAGATTAATCCTCTGACATTCAGTAAATGTGTTCGGGCCAATTTGAATGTTGTCATTTGGCATGAACCTAACTTGAAACAGGTTAGTGCAGCCAGAAAACACCGCACCACCGACGCCACCAAGCGATCTTACGCTGCTCGGAATGTCAACGTAATTCAAAGCCGTACAACCGTAAAAGGCTTTCTGGCCGATAGTCTCGACGCCATTACCGATGTCAAGCGTTGTCAAATTGGGACACCAATAAAATGCGCTGTCGCCAATAGTTTTTACATTACCAGGGATAGACACCCCAACCAGTCCGGTCTTATAGAACGCATAAGCACCGACACTTGTGACGGTCGTCGAAATAGTCACGCTGTTCAGGTTCGTATAGGCAGTCTCAAGACCACGAAACGCGTTATCGCCGATGCTGGTGATACCTTCGCCAACTTCTACAGAGTAGATCTGGTCACGGTAGTCATACCAGCCAGGTCGCGTATCATTCAGGTCATAATTCGGCATCGCGCCGGAACCCGTAATAGTCAGAACGCCATTGCTATTTAGCTCCCAGCTCAGGCTCCCCTCGGTGCCACTATGGTCAACTTTTACTTCAACGTCGTCCGACGGATCAGTATACCCCTTCGGGTAGCTGGTCACCATATAGGTAATCTCACGCATCAGATCGGCCTTGCTAATGACCCGCCCCCAGTGCACGCCGCCGTTGTAGTTGCCTTCAACGACGATAATGGCGTTGTCGGTCTTCTTCAGCACCGTCACAGAATGCGTGCCACTGTCTACTCGCAGGAAATCGCCTACATGGATGTCTTCCCAATCAAAACCGCCTCTGTCATAGACATAAATCGGCAAGCCAGGATAGGTCAGATCGTGGAACTTAAAACTTAACGCTGCACATCCCACACCCACAGCGTAAGCGCCATGAATCGTGCCACCCTGGAAACGGTAATATTTGCCCAGCTTACCATTATCGCCATAAGGCTCATAGTTCGTCCAGGTCATACCTTCCGGATATTCGCTCATCAAGGCCATCATCGCCGTGTAGGCTTCCTCGTAAGACGGAAGGCTAACTCTCGCCGGCGCCCTGCGCCGGGTTGACGTAGTATCAATCCCGAGGGCCTCAGGCGGCGCTTCGTCGACCGGCATTTCCACCGGCACCGGTTCCGCATAGCCATCCATCCAGACGTACACGGTCACCGTTTCAACAGCGGCGCCTCCTTCGTCCACTTCGAGCGCTTCCTGCTCTTCCAACTCTGCTTCATCAGCATCTTCCGACTCGGCTTTCTCAGCCACGCCAGTTTCCGCCGCCTCAGTTTCGTCGAAATCGCCAATATCGCCTTCCAGAGCTTCGCTCGTATCCGTCAGTTCAGGATTCTCCGCCGCTTCGACTTCAGTCGTCGCAGCAGACTCCTCAGGCAACTCCGTCTCCGCGGCCATCGCCACACCGCTCATCGAGAACAGCATCACGATCGCCAGCAGCCACGAAACCGCCCGCTTGGTACATTTGCGCATAAAACCTCCTTATTAACGTGCGTCCAGCCGGTCCGATTACACGACCGCCCAGACTGGGTTTCGACCCCGCAGGGTCCCTACAAAGTCAAAAATCGCCTCCTGACATTTTGTATTGTAATCTCAACTATTATAACTCATTTCGCCGCCAAAGTCGAGCAAAACCGCTTTCCTCTATTGACTTTTTAAGCAATCTGTGATACAATAGAAGGATAGACCCTCTCTTTTTTACCTCGATCCCGCACACAAGCCCAGAGAACTCCCTTTCCGCCGCCTACAAACCTAGAAATCCCTCTTCTCAAATCCAAGAAAGTATGATAAAATAGTAGAAGTTGTAATATAAAGGTTAAATTATGAGTTTTACAGATTTGAAAAAAATCGGCGATGCCCAGAAAAAACCGGCCGTCGTCGACGTTCGCTCGGGCGATACCGTCCGCGTCACCCAGAAAATTAAAGAAGGCGAGAAGTTCCGTTCGCAGGTCTTTGAAGGCGTCGTTATTCGCACCGACCGCAAAGATTCTCACACCGCCCGCATCACCGTCCGCAAGGTCGCTTCTGGCGTCGGCGTCGAGAAATCCTTCTTAATTCACAACCCGCTCGTCGAGAAAATCGAGATTGTTCACCGCGCGAAAGTTCGCCGCAAGAACCTCTCCTTCCTCCGCGAACGCTCCGGCAAATCCGCTCGCTTGGCTAACAAAGCCTTCGATCGCGTCGCCGTCAACACTTTAGCCGAAGTCAAGGCTGATGCCGAACAGGCCACCGAAGCCGTCGAAACTAAAGCCGAAGCCGCCGCTGAGAAAGTCGAAGCTGCTGCCGAGAAAGTCGCTGCAGACGTCAAAGCCGAAGAAAACAAAGCATGATCTGTAAACTCATAAATGACCGAGAAAATCATCCTCGGAATAGATGAAGTTGGACGTGGCCCCTGGGCGGGGCCACTTGTCGTGGGCGCCGTAATTCTCGGCTCAAATTTCAAAGTCCTCCCCGAATACGAACAACTCACCGATTCTAAAAAACTTACCGCTAGGAAGCGCGAAACCCTAAACGATCTTATCCTAGAACAAGCCGCCGCAATCGGCCTCGGTTGGGTCTCAGCCGAAGAAATCGACCGCTACGGTCTCGGCCCCGCCCTAAAACTCGCCGCCCGCCGTGCCGTCAAACAAGTTCTCTCCCAGAAAATCCGTTTCGACGAAATCCTCATCGACGGTACCATCAACCTCCTCGCCGACACCCCTCTCGCAGACAAAGTCGCCCTCCTCCCGAAAGCCGACTTTCTCATCAAAGAAGTCAGCGCCGCCTCCATCATCGCCAAAGTCGCCCGCGACCGCTACATGGCCGACCTCGCCGAAAAGTACCCCGGCTACGGCTTCGAAAAACACGTCGGCTACGGCACCGCCGCCCACAAATCCGCCCTCCTCGACCTCGGCCCCTGCCCCGAACACCGCAAATCCTTCCGCCCCATCGCCGACCTCCTCGCTAGGGAACCAAGCAAAATCTCAACAAACAAGGACCAAACCTCAACGAACAAAATCCCAGCAAAAACCACAACCACCACCGCTCGCGGTCAAAAAGCCGAACAAATCGTCGCCGAATACCTCAAAACCGAACATAGCCACACCATCATCGCCCGCAATTTCAAGACCAAGTTCTACGAAATCGACCTTATCTCCATCGCCGAGCCGGCTCCGCCCCAAAAATCCGATGTCGCACAATCCTCCACCACACCCTCCCAGAAATCGAGCCCCTCAACCATCTACTTCACCGAAGTCAAATATCGCAAATCCGCCGCCCACGGCTCGCCGCTCTCCGCCATCACCCCGAAAAAGCGCCAACAAATCCGCTTCGCCGCCGAAGCCTTCCTCGCCCAGCATCCCGAGCGCCAAAACTACCAGCCCATTCTCGCTGCCGCCTCGGTCAGCGGCCCCGGCTTTCATCTCGACGCCTGGCTCCCCCTCGGCGAATAATCGCCCAGCAAACCACTCTAGCAAATCAGCAAATCGCCCTGGCCAACCAACAAATCGCTACAATCGCCCTAGCCTAATCCGCTTGACTTTTTCGGCTACCTGTGATAAAATAGAAGTAGAGACCTCTGTCAAAAAGACCTAAAATTAGCTAAAAATACTAGCGCAGACAGAGGTTCTTGTTGTTTATCACTCTCGATTCATGTCCCAACCGCAAACCCCACCCTAAACCCACACATCCAACGCCACTCCAAAACTCCAGAAACATCCTAAAACGCTGGAACCGCAGCATATCTGCGTCCAAATACATGCGCTTTGCGCAAGAAAGAGGTACCCTATGAACGTCCATGATCCCCGCGACACCCACATTCCGGCCCAGTATCAGACCGACGGCGTCCAGGTCGCACCGGACAGCACTCAGCCAAACAGCGCCGAGACCGACACCCTGAAAACCGAGCAGTGCCACCAGCGCCTCCGCCTCCTGCGGAAACTGGCCGGCAAAACCGCCAATCTCCAGTCGACCGACGAGCTCCGCGCCTTCCTCACTCAGAGTAGTGAGATTAGCGACGACCTGACCGGCATCCTGACCTGCGTCAGCCCGCAGCCCTGGAAGAACCGCTTCAGCAGCTACTTCTTTTTGGAGAGTGTGGAGAGCTTCCGCGACGAGGACGGCAACCCGCTGCCCAGCATCGAGGTCCGCATCAGAAACGGCCAGATGGAAATCATCGAGCTGTCACCGACCGACTCCGGCTGTTGCAGCACTGCCCGCCGCGATTACGTCGAGTGGGTGTTGATCCGTGAATCCCGCCGACGCGTCTCCGACGCCCTCAGTAGCGTTTTCACTCCCAGCGAAGTCAGCCAGGCTACGCCCGCCCGCGTCCAGATGCTCTGCGAGCTGTATCGGATTCTCTCCGACAAGCCTCAGCCTCAGTCTCCGCAGCCGCAATGGCTGCCGGATACCTGCTGTCGCGCCCGCATCATCCCCGCCGACCCCGCCGGAGTAGTTTCCGCCCCGGAAGGCCGCCGCCACATCACCACTCTGTTGATGTTGGCCGGCAAAAACGGTTTCAAAGACTCGGGCACGCTCCAGGAGTTCCTTTTCAAGAACCGCGACGTCGCGAAGCTGGCCGCTGAGCTCTTGACCTGCACCGAGCAACACCCGACCGGCCACAGTTTCGACCAGCTCTTCCCGATGGAAAGCATCGAGGCCTACCTTACCCAGGACGGCGACAATCACCCGCTCCCCGGAGCCAAGCCGCGCGTCTGCCAGGGAATAACCCGCATGGTCGAAATCCCCTGGAACGACCCCGACTGCAACTATTCCACCCGCCGCGCCTACCTCCAGAGCATCTTGATTCCGGCCGCACGCACGCACGTCATCGAAGCCCTGCAATGCCTGATTTCCCCGGACGAGCTCCACGACACCACCGGCGGCAACATCCAGGAACTCTACGCCCTGGCCGAAGCTCTGACTGCGACCAATCCCGACCAGACCAGCCCCCATGCCGGCGGATTCTTTGACTTCCTCCAGCACCTGGACGCCTTCCCCGGCTTCCACAACCCGGACCCCGGCCCTGTCCCGCCGCCCTACGCCCAATAAATCACCAGGTTCCTGCTTAGCAAGGTCAAACGCCACGCGTATCCGTCAAATCGAGAGAAAAGCGCCTCGGCCCGACGCCGGGGCCTTTTCATGCCCTGAATAATACTCTAAACAAAGCCCTAAAATATCCAACCTCTCGCCAAACATGTCCTAACTATTGACATTTTTACTCGCCTGTGCTACAATAGAAGTATAAGGGTTTCGCAAAATGGCAAATTTGTTAAAATAGTGCCAAAACTCCGCGAAATCCTCGTTTTTTATCAGTTTGATAGATTGAATCACAAATCGCATCCGTAGCAGAATAACATATCTTCCAACACCCGCCTCTGTTATTGCGAATATTGCCTATTTCGACGATAAATACCAGCTCAACTGAGCCTGTCGTCCGAAGTAAGCAGTTACGCAATAACACCGTTGCGTAAATCTACCCGCGCCGCACTCGAATTCGAGGCGAGCGCCACTACAAGGAGGAAATTATGTCTATTCAGCCCAACGCCATGTCCAGCAACGCCAACTACACCAAGTATCTGGTCAACCCTGACGACAAGCAGACCTTCCTGGCCGGCTGCCGCGCTATGATCGATATCTACGCAGCGTCCTCTCCCGACGATCTGGCTTTTCTTTCCCATAACGTGGGCGAAGATCGCCTGATCTCCCTGCTTTTGCGCCAGCAGAGCTACAACCGCGGAACCCAGCGTCGCGACGCCGCCAACATCATCGGCCACGCCGACCTGAACAAGGCCGCCGCCCGTGCCATGATTTTTGGCTTCCACGTCAACGACAACGGCTACGCCGTCAATGAAATCGGCTACGCTGTCGAGGATGGTGCGTTCCACCTGACGCCCGAGCAGTCCTATTGGCCCTGGCCCCACACTCTGGCCCGCAACAAGCAGACCGGCGCCGAGATTTCCCGGGAGGAATACGACAACCTGAATCCGGAGCAGCAGGAAAACTACGATGTCCTGCGCTATCTGGATCTCAAGAATGAAGACGGCATCGTGCTGAAGCATATCACCGAGGATAACGAGACCTACATGGCCGAGTTGATCGCCTGGGATATCATCAACAACCGCCAGGTTCTGTCCCGTTACCTCTCCGAGTGCGGTGCTGGTCACGGCAACCTACCCCGCGGGCGCTTCTACGACTATCGCAAAACCATCGTGGCCGCCGCCGGCCAGGCTGGATACGCCGTCGTGACGCCGATGTTGATCGAGCACGTCGAGAAGGGCTATATCAACAGCCTGGGCCAGTACTATCTGGCCCTGCTCCAGAGCCTGGCCGTCAACCTGACGCCGAGCCGCCTGCGCGAGATGGACGCCTACGAGCTGGCAACTTTGAAGTTGTTGCTCACCACCAACGCCGACGAGATGGCCTACGACATCACCGATGACGACATCATGTATTATCGCAATGTCAGCGGCGACGGCATGAAGGGCGCGCTCCACACCGACGACAGCGAGGGCTGGGACACCATTCCCGCCAGCGACGAACGGTGCGACCTCTACGCCCAAAAGACCTATATCTGCGAGCGTCTCATCCAGAAGCTGTGCGATATCATCGTTGAGACCTTCCTACGCCTGGATGACAACGCCCCCGACATGGTACCCGACGCCTGGCGCGAGCTCACCGACCTGGTCGAGACCATTGCTCCCAGCCTCTTCGACGAGGATAAGGAATGCTCCGGCGACGACTGCAACCACGGCGGCGCCATCGACCCCAAGCCGGAAACCGAAGAGTAAATCTTCAAAACCCAAACGCAATACAATCTATCACCCCGCCGCTCATTCGCGGCAACGCAAAAAGCCCCGAGGCTCATTCGCTTCGGGGCTTTCCCCTTGTCTAGACTAGCGTGGGACTTTTCGGTTTTCCCTAAACGTTGAACCGGAATTCAACGATATCCCCCTCCTCCATCACATACCCCTTCCCCTCAGTCCGCAGTTTCCCAGCCGCCTTCACCGCCTGCTCACTCCCCAGCGCGACCAAATCATCATATTTCATCACTTCCGCCGCAATAAACCCACGTTGAAAATCCGTGTGAATTGCCCCCGCCGCCTCCGGCGCCGTCGCACCCTGTTTAATCGTCCAGGCCCGAACCTCCTTCTTACCGGCCGTCAGGAAGCTCTGCAGCCCCAGCGTCCTATACGCCGCCCGAATCAGCTCGCTCAGAGCATCCTCCTCGACCCCATACTCCGCCAAAAACTCTTTCCGCTCGGCAAGCGTCATCCCCGACATCTCCGCCTCCAGCTTCGCATTCACGAAAATCGCCTGCGACGGCGCCACGCTCTCTGCC
>CAOQNC010000015.1 GCA_948511255.1 uncultured Candidatus Saccharibacteria bacterium
AGCCAGCTTGACTGTGAGGGCCACAACCCAATCAGACACGAAAGTGGGAGCAAATGACCCGCTGTATAGAACTTCGGTTCAATTTACGTGGGAAAGACAGCGCACACGGATAAAAGTTACCCTGGGGATAACAGGCTGATCGCGCCCAATAGTTCACATAGACGGCGCGGTTTGGCACCTCGATGTCGGCTCATCACATCCTGGAGGGGGAGCACCTTCCAAGGGTCCGGCTGTTCGCCGGTTAAAGTGGTACGCGAGCTGGGTTCAGAACGTCGTGAGACAGTTCGGTTTATATCCGGCATGATCGTTAGGAATTTTGAGGAGATTTGCCTCTAGTACGAGAGGACCGAGGTGAACGAACCTCTAGTGTATCGGTTGTGGCCACCTGCTGCATTGCCGAGTAGCTATGTTCGGAAGAGATAAGCGCTGAAAGCATATTAAGCGCGAAGCCCACTCCAAGATAAGAATTCCCTATGGAGACTCCAGAGAGATGATCTGGTTGATAGGCGCAAGGTGGAAGCACGGCAACGTGTGGAGCCGAAGCGTACTAATAGGTCCATTGCCTTTTTATGCTCAGATTATCGGGTTCGTGTCATAACATTCTCTCGGAAAGTTATTGACAAGAGCCAGGATAATCTGATATACTTAACTAACAATCGGTGTTTGATCCGGCTATCAAAGCTGAGCAAAAACCGAAGGACGTTTTACAATAACGTTGTCTCACACCTTATGGACATCAATAGCGCATCAGGACGTTATTTGGTGCCCATAGCGCTGGGGAAATACCTGTTCCCATTCCGAACACAGAAGTCAAGCCCAGTCGCGGCGATTATACTGCCACAAGCGGGAAACTAGCAAGGTGCCAAATTATACGAGTAAGCCACCCCGACGGGTGGCTTTTCGTCTATCTAGCACATCTACAGTAAACAGCATGCCCGTAACAAGAAGCGGCAGGAAAACAGCAAGAAAGCAACAAAAAAGTAATCGTCTCGTAATCTTCAACGCACGACAAAACCTCCTTCCTCTTCTATACTGAGAGTATGGCAATAAATAACAATCTGCCAATTCCCTAAGAAGGAGAAACTATGGAAAATATCAAGTCAAAGATCTTCATCGTAATCGGCATCGTTATCGCCGTCACCCTCTGCATCGTCGGCTATCGTACTCTCTTCGTAAATACTTCGCAATATTACACCCAAATCGACAACGCCGATGTCAAGCAACTTTCGCCGACCGAATTCGAATATAACCTAACTGCCTACGACGAGCACGGCAAGATCACTCAACTCACATTCAAAGCCAACAAGCAGCTCCGCGAAGATGCTTTTCTGGAATTGGATGTCATGTTTATTCGTGGCGTCTCGAATTGGCGTGAAGTTAAGTATAACGAGCTCCCGCTCGACGTTCGCTCCCGATATACCGAACCCAACTAGTCAACACAACCGATCCCAACTAACCAACACAGCCAACCCTAATTAACTGTCCCGGCCGACCCAGCTAACCCCAACTAACCAGCTCAGCCGATCCCTGCCTCAATTAGCGGAACCCAGCTAACCCCGCCGCGACAATATTATGTTATAATATATAATATGCCAGAAAAGCCAAATAATTCCGAAAAGCCAAATAACTTGGAAAAGTCAAACAATCTAGGAAGCCTCAATAATCTAGAAACATCTAAGACCTACGATCTCGATCCGTCGGTCACTCCTGCCATGCGCGAAAAACTTCTCCAGAAACTCAAAACTCTTCCCGCTGCTCCTGGTGTTTACTTTCATAAGGACGCCAATGATGAAATCATCTACGTTGGCAAGGCTGCCGTTCTGAAAAACCGCGTCCGCCAATATTTTCACCACACGAAAAAGGATCCGAAAACCGAGGCACTCGTGCGCGAGATTGCCGATACTGACTGGATCGTCGTCGATACTGAAATGGATGCCCTTTTTCTTGAGTCCGAGATGATTAAACGCTATATGCCGAAGTGGAATATCCTCCTCCGCGATGACAAAACCGTTTCTTACGTTCGAATCGACATGAAATCCGAAGTCCCTTATGTTAGTTTCACGCGCACTCCGCAGGACGATAAAGCAACTTACGTCGGTCCTTTTTATGGAAAATCCGCCGTCGAGAAGGCTCTTCGTATTCTTCGCAAAGTTTTTCCGTATTACGACAAACCTTACGACGGCAAGAAAACTCTCAATACTGATCTTGGCCTCACACCGGGCATCGAAGTCGGCAAGTCTACCCCGAAGGAATATAAGAAGAACTTGCGTAAACTTATTCTCTACCTCGAAGGCGGTCGACATAAACTTCTCCAGGAGCTCGAGAAGCAAATGCTCAGCGCCGCCAAGGCTGAGAACTTTGAAGAAGCCGCCGAAGCCCGCAAGCAACTTTTTGGCCTAAAAGAACTTCAGAAAAAAATCGTCTTTTCTGACAAAGAGTTTCTCGATATCTCTTCTGACCATGCCCTAACCGATCTACAGGCCATGCTTCGCCTTCCCGAACCGCCAAAGCGCATCGAGGGCTATGATATTTCTCACCAATCCGGCACCAATGTTGTCGGCTCAATGGTAGTTTTCACGAACGGCGCTTCCGACCGCTCCGAATATCGCAAGTTTAAGCTCCGCCGCCAGACCAACGACGACACCGCGAACCTCCGTGAAGTTCTTGAACGCCGCCTAAAACACGAAGAGTGGCCTTTCCCGAACCTCGTGATTCTTGACGGCGGCATCGGCCAGGTCAATGCCGTGAAGGAACTTCTCGACGCTCATAATATCCCAGTCATTGGCCGCGACAAGTCCGGCGACCATACTCGGAACGCTGCCGTTCGCATTATCGTTCCCACCACTCCGGAAAACCCCGAACCGCGCGCCCTCCTGCTCGCTCCCGATTCGCATGTCGCGAAACTCATCGCCCGCATCGACGACGAGGCGCACCGCTTCGCAATCACTTACCACTCTCTTCTCAAGCGCAAAAACATGCTCAAATAACTTCCGCGCATTATGATAACGCACCGCGAAAACATGCTATAATATATACATGATTAAACGACAACTTTTCGCCTTCATTTTACGTTGGCTCGCCTCCAGTATTGGTATGTATTTCTGTATCACCTGGCTCGGCACTATCAATCCAGACAGCTCGTCAATCTATAAATACGCCTGGGTGCTTTTCGCAATCGCTGGGCTTATTTTCTCCCTTATCAACTCCGTCATCAAGCCGCTCGTGAAGATGCTTGCTCTCCCGCTCGCAATTCTCACCATGGGCCTTTCGACTATTATCATCAATACGGTCATGGTTATCTTGACTATTTATCTACTCCCGGGCGTCGAAATGGACATCTGGGGCGCCGTCCTTTCCAGTATCATCATGAGCGTCATCAACGCCGTCATGAACTTCCTCATCAACTAGCCTTGACTGGCGAGAAGACGCGAAACTATAATCCAACCTTGATTTTCCGAGAACTGGGGAGTATAATAAGAGTATGAATTTGGGAACACTATTTGAGAGCATTACTTTCGTTTCTGCGATTTTATCGATTTTGCTAATCCTCCTTCAGCAGCGTGGCGCCTCTCTGGGTGCTGGTTTTGGTAGCTCCGGCGAGCTTTATACGACCCGCCGCGGTCTCGAGCGCTCGCTTTTTAATGCTACGGTTGTCTGCGTCGTAGTTTTTGTTTTATCGATTCTAGCAATGTTATTAATCCCGACGGCATAAGGGCAAAATAAGTAGATCATGAAACCTACTACCAAAAAGCGTGGGCAAAAGCTAGCAAAACGCTGGGAAGTTTTTTCTGAGCGCGCTAAAGAAGAAACTCATGAGCATATCCAAGAAAACCTCATCAAACGCCTCCCCCATGCGCGCCGCGTGCGCCTTCTGATCCTCGAATGGTGCCTGCTTATCATCGTCATCACTTCGCTCGCCCTCACGCAGGCCTTTTGGTATACGCAATCCTATTCCGTCCAGGCTTATGTTGACGGTGGCACTTACATCGAGGCCACCATCGGCAACGTCAACACCTTGAATCCGCTTTTTGCCACCACGACCAGCGAAAAAGTCCTCTCGAAACTTCTTTTCTCGACGCTCTCGACGATCGACTATTCCGGCCATGTCGGCCTCGGCTTAGCCTCTTCTATCACTCCCGATAGTACCGGCAAGGTCTGGACGGTGACTTTGAAAGACGGTCTGAAATGGTCGGACGGGGAACCTATCACTCTTGACGACATTCTTTATACTGTCAACTTGACCAAAGATCCGACCGTCAACACTTCTTTCTCCTCCAACTTTTCCGGCGTCACCGTCGAGCAGGTTGGCGATGCGCTCGTCTTCGCCCTGCCCTCCGCCTATGCTGATTTCGACGCGACTTTGAACATTCCGATTTTGCCTTCACACATCCTCGCCGACGTCGCTCCGGGGCAACTTCTCGAGCATAGCTTTAGCACGAACCCAGTCACGAGCGGTGCCTTCACTTTCAATGCAATGCAGAGCGTCTCTGGCGACGGCGAACGCATCGTATATCTCGCCGCCAACGATTATTACTACAAATCCAAGCCTATGCTGAGTAGCTTCGCCATCCACACTTATTCTAGCGCTGAAGAAATCGTCCGCGCAATCTCTTCAAGCGACGTCACCGCGACCGCCGAGCTTTCCGCCGTTTACCGCGACCAACTTTCCTCGGACCTGATTTACGAAAAACAAACCGCTATCGCGAGCGGCGTCTTCGCCTTCCTTAACACAACCAGCCCGACCCTCAGCAATGTTTCTGTGCGCCAGGCGATTCAGCGTGGTATCAACATGGACGCTGTTCGCTCGGTTCTCGGCGATGAATATCCGCTGAGCTATCCGATCCTGCAATCCGAAATCGAGCTCAGCAGCTACCCCGCCCTGCCTGAATACAATCTCGAAACCGCCAAGACCGCGATTACCGACGCCGGCCTCTCCGGCCGCACCCTCCGCCTCGCCACGACCAACTCCGGTTATTTCCCAGAGCTCGCCGCCGTTCTAAAAACCCAGCTCGAAAATCTCGGGTTCAATGTCGACCTCGATATCTCTAACCCCGGCCAGGAGTTTTTCGTCAACGTCATTCGTCAGCGAAATTACGACATCCTGCTCTATGAAGTCGAGCTCGGCGCCGATCCTGATCTCTTCGCTTACTACCACTCGTCTCAGGCCTCCGCGACCGGTCTTAACCTCTCGAACTACGCCAACGCTCTCGTCGACGACCTCATTCTTGGCGCCCGTACCTCCATGGACGAGGCCGCCCGCGTCCAGAAATATGAAACCTTCCTCACTCGCTGGGTCAACGACGTCCCCGCCATCGGAATTTACCAGTCCAGCCTTGTCTACTATTTCAACAAGAACGTCCGCGCCTTTTCCGAAGATGACCGCCTCGTCTATGCGACCGATCGCTTTGTTGACGTCGAATATTGGGCCGTGAACAAAGCCACCAAGAACCGCACTCCCTAGCCAAAGCCGCATACTTAGCCAACTCCCCCTAGCTAAAACCGCGCCTCTTGACAATTTTACGAGAGTGTGCTACAATAGAAGTATGAGGCGTCTTCATCTCGACGTCTGCCTTGTCAATGTTTCCATCCCAGAGAAAATGTGCTATAATAAACCCTATGAGAAGTTTATCGACACAACTAAAATCTGAAATTGGCAAAAAAGTTAGCGTAGCTGGCTGGGTGAATTCGCGCCGCGATCACGGCGGCCTTATCTTTATCGATCTTCGCGACCACAAGGGAATTATCCAGCTCGTCATTACTCCTGACACGACCGATGCCTTCAAAACTGCCGAATCTTTGCGTGATGAATTTGTTATCTCTGCTGAAGGTCTCGTCCGTGAGCGCGCCCCCGAGCTCAAAAACCCCAACATCGAGACCGGTGATCTCGAAATTGTCGTCGATAAACTCGAACTTATTAACCGCTCCGAGCCACTCCCGGTCAACACTCATGACGAAGGCGACGCTTCCGGCGAAGAGTTGCGCCTGAAATATCGCTTCCTCGATCTGCGCCGCCCGTCGATGCTTCACATGCTTCAGCGCCGCGCCGAGTATTATCGTTTCATGCGCCGCTACATGGATGAACACGATTTTATCGAAATCACGACTCCGATTCTTGCGAACTCTTCTCCTGAAGGCGCCCGCGACTTTCTCGTCCCGTCCCGCCTCCATCCGGGCCAATTCTACGCTCTCCCGCAGGCTCCGCAGCAGTTCAAACAACTCCTCATGGTCGGCGGCATCCCACGCTATTATCAGATTGCGCCCTGCTTCCGCGATGAAGACCCACGCGCCGATCGTCTTTATGGCGACTTCTATCAGCTCGACTGCGAGATGTCGTTCGTCGACGATGGCGAAGTTGTCCGCCAGACCGTCGAACCGCTTATCAAAGACCTCGCGACGACTTTCGCCGGCAAAGAAATTATCACTCCCGAAGTTCGCCGCATTCCCTACAAGGAAGCCATGGAAACTTATGGCACCGACAAGCCCGACCTTCGCTATGGTCTCGAACTTATCGAGCTCACCGAAGCTCTGAAAAATGTCGAATTCAAAGTTTTCCAGACGCCTTGCGTGAAGGCCATTTGCGTTCCTGGCGGCGCCAGCTTCACTCGTAAACAAATCGACGAGTTCACCGACCTTGCTCGCAAGAACGGCGCCGGTGGCCTCGCCTATATTCTCTATGAAAACGGCACCGTCCGCAGCCCGATTGCGAAGTTTCTGAAAGACGAAGAACTCGCCTCCATCCAGGAACTCACCGGCGCAAAGGACGGCGATGCGGTCTTCTTCGGTGCTGACGAGCGCGAAAAAGTCAACAAAGTCCTCGGCGCGATGCGCATCGCCTTCGCTGACGCCCTCAACTTAAAAGACGACAACAAAATCGCTCTCTGCTGGATTGTCGACTTTCCGTTCTATGAATGGGACGACGGCGCGAACAAGCTCGACTTTGGTCACAACCCCTTCTCCCTTCCGAAAGGCGGCCTGAAAACTCTTCGCGAAACCGAAAACAAGTTAGACATCGTCGCCGACCAATACGATATGGTTATGAATGGTTACGAAATCTGCTCTGGTGCCGTCCGTAACTATAATCCAGAAATCATGTATGAAGTTTTCGGCATCCTCGGCTACGACGAAAAGTATGTTGCCGAGCGCTTCGGCGGTATGCTGAACGCTTTCAAATTCGGCGCTCCGCCCCATGCTGGCTGTGCCTTTGGTATTGACCGTATGTTTATGGTCCTCGAGGGAATTACCAACATTCGCGACATCGTCGCTTTCCCGAAGAACGGCTCCGGCGTTGACCTTATGATGAACTCCCCGTCCGTCGTCGATGACAAGCAGCTCGAAGAGGCACACCTCGCTCTCATCTCCGACGACGAAGACGCTGAAGAATAATTTGTCGTCAAGCAGTCCGGCTCGACGTTAGCCAAAACTCGTCGCAGAAATCTTCCAGTCGCTGCCCTCTGTGTTATAATAACTCTATGGTTTGTATTGCTGCGTTCATCATCCTCTGTCTAGTCGGCATCTTCGTCGCCTTCTTGAGCATCTTCCGCCGCGACATCGGTAAAAAATATTGGGCCGTCTTCAAAAAAGCGTGGGGGTGCGTCGGCAAAAAAGTCACTCTCCAAAAATGTGAAACCAATTTCAAAGACGACGTCAAAAACTCCCTCCTCTCGAAAGTCGTCTTAAAGCATCCGAAATGGGTCAAGCCTCTCGGCGTCGCTATCGAAGTCAGCGCCGTCCTCATCGTCCTGGTTACGATTTGGTCGCTCGTCGAAGCCGTGAAGGCTATCCTCGCTCTCTGGGTTTTCGGCACCTGTAATGTCTCCCAGCCGGCTAGCTGCGCGCTCGGCGCTGAAGTTTGCGGCATTGATGCCGCTGAGCCGAAAAACCCGATCGAGTGGACCGGTCGTTGGTTCGGGGAATGGGGAGAGATTTTTGCGAACATCCCCGATCGCTTCCATTCCTGGGAAGCCGAAGATTATCTCGTCGAGCCATATACCTTCGTCGCGAAATATGAAGACGGCAATCCGCTTGCGCTTGATATTTTCGATCCAGGCTGCGTGATTTGTATGCAGAGTTATCGAAATCAGAAATCTTCCGGTTTCTTCGAGAGATATAATACCGTTCCTATGATCTATGTTATCGAGCTTCCGGATGGTTCGCCGAAGTTCCAGAACTCCGACCTCATCGCCTGTTACTTCCACGCCGCCAACCTTCTCGACATGAACTACGCCGCCAAGATTCTTGACCGCCTCTTCACCGAATCCGATTCCGACGGGATTAACTATCAGACCGCTATGACTAGCATGTCTGCCGAAGATGCTGAGAAAACTCTCCAAAGCTGGCTGAAAGATTTTGGCGCCACGGCGAAGGAAATCTCCGAGCTAGAAACCGCCGCCCATTCCGAAGAAGTTACTGAGATTATTTCCAAAGTTAAAAATATGGTCGACAATACCGTCCACGCCAAAGGTATCCCGACCTCGATTTATGATGGGAAGAAGCACAATGGGCTTTATAAGGCGAACTAGTCTTATCTTTGGCGCGGTCGCCCTCTTCGTCGCGGCGTTAACTTTCTGCCCAGCCGCCGACGTTGGTGCCGTCAAAAATCCGACCTCCGTTGCCGAACACCCCGACGACAGCGAGGAAGAAGTTGACGAAGCCGCACGCCTTAGCGCGGTCGCCGAAAACTGCTCTAATATTAAATACGCGCTTTCCCAGCTTCAGCGCTCGGACTCTCGCACTCGTATCTATCTCGGCACTTCTTACGAAACAATCTCTGGCCGTTTCATTGTTCCGCTCAACCTTCGTCTCGAGCGCAACAATCGCCCCTCCGAGCAGCTTCTATCGATTCAGTCTGAGTTTATGACTTCTCTGGCGGATTTTCGCCTCGCCTACACCGACTACATGCGAGATCTCGAAGCCCTGACCCTGATTGACTGTAGTGCTCAGCCGGCCGACTTTTACAAACACCTCGAAACCACCCGTGCGAAACGGGCTGCCCTCCAGTCTGTCACCCAGAAACTCAATACTCTCGCTGGCGAGCAATACCAGGCCGTCGTCGACCTCGAAAAGGAGCTCAAATGATAATTTCCATCCTTCACGAATCAGCCACCCTCGCCGCACATGACGGAGGCATTCTATGACGCTCCAGACTCGCGGCGGCCGCAACCTCGCCCTGCTCGGGCTTGGCGCTATTCTTATCGCGCTCACGACCACCTCTATTGGTATCTATGTCTACCATAGCAGCGGCGATATTTACCTCGACCGCTCTCGACCCGGCTATCTGCCCGCTCCCGAAGAAGTCGAAGAAGAGCAGGAAATTAATTCGACTTATTCCTACCCCGACAACGGCCCGATCGACAAATCCGAGTTCAAGACCTACCTCGAAGAGCTCAAAACCATCAATAACCGCCTAAAGGCCCTCGCCGACCCTTATTCTGCCGGTCCACTTTCCGATGAATCTCTCGGCATCGCTCCGATGAAATCCGACAACGTCGACGAACCAAACTAATCCTACGACTTCCGCCCTCGTCCTCGCCCTCGTCGACCTTCATATCGTCAATAGCAACCTTTTTGGCATCTCCCCATAATAAACCACAAAATAACTTTTTATCCAGACTTGCCAAAAGCGCAATCCTCCGCTACAATAAAGATGTCTAGTTTTATCAATATAAGTGGTTAACACTTTTTTATATCAAGGATTAACTTGTTCTTGCAATATCGTGTATTGAAAGCGGCACCGCGACAATGGTACACGATTTTAGCGTAGAGCTGAAGTTAACCCGTTGATAGGACTAGACACCCTGCGGTGTCGCTTTTGTTTCTAGCGAAATAATTAGCAGCCCAATCGGTGTCTATCATTTTAAAAGGAGGGCCGTGATGCTAAAACGCCATAATAAAAACCCTAACTCTTTGCGCAAGGAATCGTACTCTTCACCCGAGCAATCATACTCGCAACCTGGGAAAGTATACTCCGCGTCTAGAAAAACATACTCCAGAAAAATATCATGTTTTTCTATTGCGGGAATATGTTGTAAACTTTCTGGGGTATGCTTGCTCCTTCTAACCTTTCTCCTCATCAGCCCCACGACAACTTCTGCTAGTGCTCTAGAAGCTGAAGAATCGTCCGACGGCGCAAATTACGACGACCAAATCTCCGCCCAGTCAACCACTATCTCCACCATCAACATTTCCTTCTCTCCGACTTCCGGCTCCGCTTCGCTCACCCCGACTTCCACTAGCGGTGCTTCTGCCCTTATTTCCGTCAAAGCTACCGTTGGCGTAGAGAACTCTAGTGGCTATGTAGTCTATCTTGGCAGCACCAGCTCCGCCTTGACTGGTAAAACCACCAGCCAAACTATCCCCTCACTCTCCTCTTCTACGACTTATAGCAATCTCCCTGTCAACACTTGGGGCTATAATGCTACGGAAACCACGACCGCTCCAGCCAATCCTACGCTAAGCGCCATGCCAGCTAATACTCGCGGTATTACAATCGGTTCCAACTCCTCCACCAACATCAAATCCGACAGCAAAACCTTCCAGCTCAGCTTCGCCGCCAACATCGGTCCCGACAAACCCGCCGACACCTACGAAAACCAAGTCACGCTCTCCGTTATCTCTAGCCCGCTAGAAATAACCGGTCTCAGCTCCATTTCCGACATGCAAGAAATGACGACCGCCATCTGCTCCGCCAGCGAAATTGGAGAAACCAAACAGCTCAGAGATGTCCGTGACGGCAAATACTACTGGGTTACTAAGCTCAAAGATAATAACTGCTGGATGACACAAAACTTGGCCCTTGATCTATCTACCTCGACGGCATTAACTCCGACAACATCAGACGTCTCTAGTAACTGGGTGCCGCAGTACTCTACCGCAACATCGGCCAATGTTAATACCGTAGATAGCACGTCCACAGCTATTCGTTCCTGGAACCTCGGTAACTATATTATTACAAACCCCACTTCAGCCTCTGATTGCGGAAATCCTAAAAACACACTCGCGAATTGCCCTTCCCAATTCACACCTATCGATTCTCGCACGGCTTCAAGCAACCCGAACTTCTACTCCAGTAACGGCAATAAAACATTTAATCCCACAGAATATGACGCACACTACTCGGCAGGAAACTATTACACATGGAATGCGGCGACCGCTGGAACTGGCAAAACTAGTACTTCTGGTCAAGCCGCTGACAGTATCTGCCCAAAAGGCTGGCAATTACCAGTTAGTAATACTACGACATCGAAAAGTTTTAGCGGCCTAATAAGTGCCGGAAGCATTGGGACTAACGTGTCTAAGATTACAAGTTCACCATACTTCTTCGTCAGAGGCGGCATGGTCGACCCGTCGTCGGGATACCTCTTTTCGCACGCTGGTACATATGGGCTGTACTGGTCGTCGACACCGACCACGAATGCAAATAATGCCTATCGCCTCGATTTTAACTCAACTAGCTCGATTGCTCCGTCCGAAAGTTCCGCTCGCATATACGGACATTCCGTCCGCTGCATCGCCAGGTAAAACTCTACGACGGTTGTAGAGTTTAGGAACGGGCTAACAGGGGTGGAGAAAAATAAAAGTCTACAATGGTGATAGAGTTTGAAATTTTCTCGAATCTCTAGGTTTTCTCCGCCTCAGCCTCCGCAACCGCCAAATAGGTACACATATATAATATATATACGTCGATATAGCACATACTTATTC
>CAOQNC010000016.1 GCA_948511255.1 uncultured Candidatus Saccharibacteria bacterium
GATGTCACATGGTTTTGTTGGAACCCAGAATGGGCAAAAACTGACGCAAGCGGGTTCAGTTCAAAATCGAAGGTAACGGATGGAGCCAGCACGAATGTTTCTTCCGATTGGGGAGTGGATGATGCCGGGACGCTGGAGGTTGAGGCAGATTCCGAAGGTAAAGCCACGGTCTACTTTTCGCACAATCTAAAATACAGTAATAGTAAGCCTGATGGCAAAGCCTATGGTCAAGCCACTACTAACGGAAAAATCACTTTTGACGATGGCAGTGGTGATACTTATGACGTGCCATTTTCCGCAGACGGAGCGAGCACGGGAGTTGAAAAAGGTTGGCAAACATCGGATTCGGGAATTGCAAAAACGATTACCTTAGCGGAAGGTGAAGATTCAAAAACGATTTGCTCAACAATTACTTATACCACAAAAACCGTCAATTGGAGCGACGATAACCCCCATGTTGCGCAGCCGGTTGGTGATAGCGGCAGCACTAAAGCATGCGCAAAAATTACTCGCGCCAAAGTCGAAAAAGCTGGTCAAATCGAGTTTTGGTCTCAGTCTCGCGTTGAGAGTGTAGCTGGGAAGGATGTAAAAAGCCATAGCGCCGAAACTATCGAAAAAACTACCGGCGATATAGCAACTTTGCGACTGAGTACTGACTGGCCATCCGCTCAAGCCAACTTCAGCCACAAGATTAGCTATGAAATGACAGGTTTCACGGTGAACGCCAACGATAAAGTCACTTACGACAATATGTGTACAACTTGGACTATCGAATCTGATACTTCCGCCAACGGGAAGAGTGATAAGTTCTGCGCAAGTAGTTATTATACTGGAGCGTCGACTGTCAGCGCGACATCTGGGCACACCATAAACATCAGTTCTCCAGGCGGCGAAGCTTCAGCGCAAGAGAAGATTAAGTATGAGAAAAAAATCGTGCCAATCCTCAAAAAGGAAATTAAGTATGACTGCGGAACCACAAGTAACCCAAATAAAAAATGCTCCTACGACCCAAAACGTTATGAATATTACGCTGAGGCCAACACCGGCTCCGGACAAGGCGACTCTACGGCGAAAATTATCTATGATCGCCCAAATGAGCCAACTGGGGACGGTCCTTATAGCGGAAATGGTGGTGTCGATGGCAGTCCGATGTATGCCGGAGAGACAACTTCAATGAGCTGGGAGGCGCAAGCGGTTCCAAAAAATACACGTCGCGTGATGGAATTTCAGTCAATTTCCTTCCTCTCGCAAGTTAGCAAGTCACTTTCTAGCGCCAATACGAAAGGCACCTATCAAAATACGATTCCGAGCGGGAACTCATATCCATATCGCGAAGGTTACAACCAAGATCCGTGCACGTTCTGGATTTATCGGCTCGGTCCGCTACGTGCTGATGCTGGAGGCTGTGCACAGGTCACGAGCAATCCGTCACTAAATAAGACCTTTCCTAACGGAACCGTAAGTTCTTCAGAAGCTAGCGTTGGTGCTGGGGAAACTCTTGCCGTCCCTGATTGGGTCGGAGACAAGTACTGCAATAGCTTCGGTTATAAGTGGGAATATTACTACGGCGTCATGAATACAAAAGGCCCGAACGCCGGGAATTGGACCTGGACTAGCGATAACCAACCTTACTGGGTTCATTACAACGCCGCCTGTCGTACTATTGCGAAGAAACCTTCCGTCGCTCTATGGAATGGTGGCCTCTTCGTCGGACAGGGAAATGTGAAGACTTCAACTTCCCCGCGTTATAACAATCCAAGCGTTGCCACGGCCGCTAGCGCCGCCAGCGATCTTCGTCGCTTTGGTTCTTGGGCCGAGTATCTTGCCAATGTCCACGGCAGCGTCGGTGGCAGTATCCCCGGAGTAATCCCTGGGCTTGGTGGTTCGACTGGTCTCTTTTCCTCTGCCGCCGCTTTCGCTTGGGACGGTTCGGTTGAAAGTGAACCTATCAAAAACTCCCTACTCACTATCCAAAACGACAATGCCAATATGCTAGGATATTCCGGCGTCGACGCGAATTCCGCTATGCTAGACCGCCTTGAAGCCTATTTTAAGACGGCCGCGACTAGTAGCGATAGTAGCATCGGGAATATTACGGTGCCCGCTGGCGCAAGTAACATTTATTACGTCGACGGCAACGTCAATATCACCGGCCCTATCACCATTGCTTCATCGGCTGACTCCGTTTATCAAATCCCCCAAGTTGTGATTTTTGCGACTGATGATATCAATATTAGTCCAGACGTCGAGCGTATCGATGCATGGCTCATCTCTAAGAATGGCAAAGTTGATACCTGCGCCACTACCAATCTCGTCGACAACGTCACTCAGGCTAATGTTAACAAAAGTCATAACCCAGACACGCGCCCACTCCGCTGCGAGAAGAAACTTGTCATTAATGGCCCTGTTTTCGCAAAAACCGTCACAACTGATCGCACGTTCGGCTCCGATGGCACCGCAAACAATGACGAAGACTCGAACAACGCCACGAACCCGCGTGCTGTTCCTGCCGAAGTTTTTAACTTGAGTGCCGAGAACTACCTTTGGGCGTATGCTCAGGCTGGCCGATATAGTTCCAGCTATACTGAAGCGTATTCTCGTGAACTCCCGCCGAGGTATTAGTTGTGGTGAGGAGACGATTCCGAAAGTCCAAACAGGGCTTCACACTCATCGAAGTTATGCTTGTTCTTGCCGTCACTGGCCTTATGCTAATTGGTGTCTTGGGTAGCACCTATGTCTCTATTAATTCCCAGCGCTACAATGACTCCATTCGTAATTTTGCTGAATACATGCGCAGCATTTATGCTGAAGCTCTCAGCCCTGCCTCGATTACAGAAGACGAGGACGCCGCCATCGGTAATTCCTCGGATTATGCCATCCTTGGGAAAATTGTCGTTTTCGGCGTGAACGATAGTGATACGGTTTATTCCGCTACTCTCGTTGGCACAACCAACAAAAACCTCCCCGACGAAGATTTCTTAACTAGTATCACAGACATCGACAGCGATGGCACGAACACCTCAGTTTTCTGCGGAAATCCGACCGCCGGCCAACCTAGTAGTGTCCAGTCTTACACTCCACTTTGGGAAGCAAAACTCGCTCAGGCTAACAATATGCCGTCCGGCGCACATTACCCTAATCAATTCAAAGGCACTATGATTATTGCTCGCACGCCAACTTCATCCACTATCCACACTGCTTTTGCTCCAGACAAAGTTTACGATTTTTCCGGCGACAATTGTACCGCTGCGAATGCTGCTTTTCGTAATGATCTCAGCACCCAGCATAGCGGATTCGACACTTTCTTCGAGATGAATGAACCGACCGGCATTTGCGTTACTTATGATAGTATTCGCGTCCATCGCGAAGTTCGTATTGCTGCTGACGGTCGCAACGCCTCTGCTGTTTGGTTACGAGAAACTGACCCGGAGGATGGAGCAAACGCATGCCAAAACTAATCTACAAAACCAAACGCGGTGACACTTTTATCGAAGTTATGTTTGCCTTCGCTATCTTTTCGTTTGTCGCCATTATTACTCTCGCTACTATGAGCGTCGGTTTGAGTACTGGCGAGAACTCCCTCGAACTCACAACTGCCCGCAATGAACTTAACGCTCAGGCTGAGGCTCTGCGCTTCATTCATAGCTCCTATATCTCCGAACTAACTCTACCCGAATGTAAAAATAACTCCTCTATACAGGAAAAGTGTCAACAATACAAAGGCTTATGGGAAGACCTAATCTCCGATGAGCATGTTGTCGCCTCGAACGCATCACTTAGTGCTACTAATCGCTTAACTATTGAGTATCCGTTGCGAATTTGTGAGACCGCCTACGATGATTCCTCTCCGAATTCGCTCGTAAAAAATCGCGCCTTTGTTATCAATACTCGCCAACTTCTCGCGCGCAACAATCTTCATGAAGGAAACATCAACTATTCTAATACCGATGCTGTAGTTCGCGCCAGCAGTATGAGTAACCCGAATAATTTATTCCACCCAGCTACGCTTAATGCTAGGATTATCTATTCAGCTAGTACTGGCGTCGATGGCGAAGATGGTGGCAACAACTCGACCAGTGGCGTTCAGTCTCCTGTCGAGTATACGCGTATTGCTCGTGTTGAAGGTATCTGGGTGATCGCCGTTCGCGAATCCACTAATCTGGGTGCTCGGCCAAAATACTATGATTTCTATATTCAAACTTGTTGGAACGGCTCAAATTCCAACACTCCAACCTCGCTTGATACAATCGTTAGACTTTATAATCCGGAGAATATTTAATGCGCAAAAAAGTTAATTTACAATCCACGAAATCCGGCTTCACAATTATCGAAGTCAGCCTTGCCATGTCCTTCATTGCTGTTCTTCTTATTGTTATTGCACTTACTATTAGCGGTATTATGACCACCTTCCAAAAAGGTATTACTCTAAAATCCGTTAACACTGTCGGTCGCAACCTTATTAGTGAGTTTACGACCGCCGTCAACCTTGCTCCTTCTGTCGATAGTACGAGTCTTTGTAATGTCTACGCAACCGGCAATACTGACGAGTGTATTCGCGATGGCGCTTTCAATTACATTTTTCAAGAGCGGGTCGGTACCGCCCGTGACACCGCAACTGGCGAGCAGGTTGACGGTGTTCAGTATTTCGGCCTTCTCTGTACCGGAAAATATACCTACGCCTGGAACACATATTACGGTATCGAGGCCGGCCAATATATCAGCCTGCGTTATAACCCAGGCGGCGGAACGCTTACAATTCCCGAAACCCCAGACAACCAGGACACGATTTTTCGTCTCATTCGTTTCGAGGATACGACTTACAATGCCTGTACCCAAAATGTTGACAGTAACTATAATATCAAGGCCGATTTCAAATCCCCAACGGCTGCTCGCCCAGTAATTGATATGACCACCCTTGCTAACCAGGCTCCAGTCCAGCTCGCTACCCCACGGGAAGGTTTTCTTGAAAGTTCCGAGTCCGATATCAACCTTGACCTTTATGAATTTGTCATTTTCCCAATCTCCCAGGATACGGTCACTCTCCGTTCATTCTTCTCTGGCACTTTTATCCTTGCGACGAACAATGGCGACGTCAATATTGTGCGGACTGGCGATTACTGCGACCCTAGCTCCGCCGGTTATACTGAAGGCCAAACTAGCAGCCAACTTAACTTAGGCTCTGGCTTTAATTATTGTGGGATTAATAGATTTAATTTTGCCGCACGGACGGCAGGGAATAATGTATAATGGTTATGATGGAACACTCATTCAAAGCAAAGCTTGCCAAAACAAAAAAAGGCGCCACTTCGCTCTATGTTGTTGTCTTCACTTCAATTCTTTTTGGTGTAATCGCACTCAGTTTTTTGCGCATCGTTTTATCCGAAGCTAGCCAAACCAGCAACGATGATTTTTCTCGCTCTGCCTACGATGCGGCTATGGCCGGCGTCGAAGACGCCAAAACTGCCGTGAACAAGTATTATACTTGTCTAAAAGATAACGACGCCAATAGCTGTAGCCACGCAACGCTCTTTCGCGAAAGCTGTAATCCAAACATCGGTCTCGCTGAATATTTGTATGGTTCTAACTATTCTGGTGGTGAAGTTTTAATCCAGGAAAACAGCGTCAATAACTCCGCCGACAACAACTCAAACCAGGCCTATACCTGCGTTATCGTTTCTGATGTCGTCCCAGACTATCGCGGAACCTTAACTTCCGACACCCGTACAAAAGTTGTCCCACTCCGCATTTACGATGGTACCAACGCCGCTACTACAGGCACAATTGACTCGGTTCAGTTTCAGTGGTATTCCAGCTTGAACGAAGGCGATGCTGACCCGAATACCACCTTCAAGCTCGCTGATGGCAACCTTCATTTTGGCGACAGCGATAACAAAACCGTTCCGCCAACTATTCAATTAACTTATATCAAAGTTGGCGCAACGCTCAACTTAGATAATTTCCATCAGGCCAATTCCGACGGAACATATGAATATTCTACGATGGTCATCTTACCAAACGGGAAAAGCACTACTGGCGTGCCACTCAATATTGATTCGAATGCACGCAATAACGCTGGCAATATTAGCTCTGGTACAAACTCGCCTTTCGGCGTTACATGTTCGACTACGAATGATTTTGCTTGTACGGTTAATCTCACAAATGCAAATATTGGTCCGACTGACACTGCCTTTCTTGTCGTTTCACTACCATACAAAGAGACCGTTTCCGACTTCTCTGTCACGCTTCGTAACGGAGATAATATTGTAGATTTCGAGGGCGTTCAAGTCAGCGTTGATTCTACTGGACGCACCGGTCAGCTTCTGCGCCGTGTTGAAACTCGCCTCGATCCTGCTGACCTCTTCTTTCCGTATCCCCAATATGCTCTCGAACTCCGCGGAGAGCCCTCTGATGATGCTTTGAAGAAAAATTTCTGGATCACAGCAAACTGTTGGTACAGCCAGCCTAGCACTGGCGGCACGGCGACCGTCTGTAATAATAACGGGAATGTCGGCAGTTAGTCATATCCAGACCTACCGCCCCCCCACAAAAAAGAGCCTCTCACGAGGCTCTTAGTTTTCCGCAGCTTAGTAATTCTTCGCTTCAATCTCAAAGAATGCTTGTGGGTGTAGACAAACTGGACAAACTTCCGGAGCCTTCTCGCCCGTGAAGACGTAGCCACAATTGCGGCACTTCCAGATAGTTACCTTGTCGCTCTTGAAGACCATGTCGTTATCGACATTTTCCTTCAATTTCATGTAGCGCTCCTCGTGCTCTTTTTCAATTGCCGCGACCTGTTCAAACTTCACCGCAATATCGTCATAACCTTCTTCGCGTGCTTCGGCTGCGAACTGGTCATACATCGTCGTCCATTCGTATTTCTCACCCTCGGCTGCCGACTTCAAATTCTCGCTCGTGCCCGCAACCTGGCCTCCATGGAGCAACTTATACCACATCTTCGCGTGCTCGCGCTCATTGCCGGCAGTTTCTTCAAAAATCGCCTTGATTTGTTCGTAGCCATCCTTCTTCGCCTGAGATGCAAAGAAGCCGTACCGCACCGCTGCTTGCGATTCGCCAGCCAACGCGGCTTCCAAATTTTTCCAGGTTTTACTACCCTGTTCGAGTGCTTTTGCCATTTTCCTCCTTAATCTACTTTCACCCTATTATACCACAACTTACGTCCTAATAGCGAGCCGCAAATGAAAAACATGCTATAATTGCTACATGGGAATCCAGAGAAGCATGGAGGTAAGTTCCGACGGCTTGAACGCAGGGACGGGAACGAAACCCGCTGCCGATCAATTGCACCCGTCAAAACCGCCTAAACCGCCTAAACCGCCTAAAACGTCTAAGCCACTCAAATCGCCTAGCCCGAAAGAGCGCGTCATCGATGCGAAAGTTAGCGAAAACGATTTGGCCGAGCAGGCCGAAGAAGTCTCGCTTCGTCCGCTCAGTTTTGCGGACTACATTGGTCAAGAACGCCTGAAAAATAACCTCAAACTTGCTATTGACGCCGTCAAAAAACGTGACGACGGCACTACTCTCGACCATGTCCTCCTCTACGGCCCGCCCGGCCTCGGCAAGACCACCATGGCGAACATCATTGCGCATGAACTCGGCGCTAATCTCCGCGTGACATCCGGCCCGGCCATTGAGCGCGCTGGTGACCTTGCTTCGATTTTGACCAATCTCCAGAACGGCGACGTCCTTTTTATTGATGAAATCCACCGCCTCCGCCGCGCCGTCGAAGAAGTTCTCTATTCTGCGATGGAAGATTATAAACTTGATATTGTTATTGGCAAGGGCCCAGCCGCTCGCTCCGTTCGCCTCGATCTTCCGCAGTTCACCGTTGTTGGGGCGACCACTCGCACTGGTTCTCTTGCCGGCCCGCTCCGCGATCGTTTCGGCCTCATTCATCGTCTTGAATATTATCGCATTCCCGAAATCGAAAAAATCATCAGCCGCACCGCTCGTCTCCTCGGCACCGAAATCGCCCCCGAAGCCACGCAGCTCCTCGCGACCCGTTCTCGCCTGACCCCGCGCATCGCCAACCGTCTGACGAAGCGCGTTCGCGACTACGCCGAAGTCCACGGCAACGGTTTTATTGACACCGACCTCGCCGAAGGTGCGCTAAGACTCATGGAGATCGACGAGCTCGGTCTCGATCCCGCCGACCGCAACATGCTCGAACTTATGCTCGAAAACTACGGCGAGCGTCCAGTTGGCCTGACGACTATTGCCGCTTTGAACGGCGACGAAGCGGCTACTATCGAAGACTACTACGAGCCCTACATGCTCCAACTCGGCCTTATCGAGCGCACCCCGCGCGGCCGCTCAGTCACGAAAAAGGCCCAAGACCACCTCGCAAAAGTCCGTCGCGACCTTGCCTAAAACGGATAAAACTGACCAACGGTCATTCTCCTAACAATAAACTCTCTATTTCTCTTGTGCTTAACCTAAAATAAGTTATAATAAGGTTATGTATAATCCTTATGAACTAGATCACAAGACCCCGTCGCGTAAGGACTTCATCGACACTACCGAGTTCGATCAGTCCGAAATTCTCGACATGGTCAAGGTCTCCACGACCGTCCGCGATTTCATCAAAGAAGGCGGCACTCTGGCGACCCTCTATCACAAAAACTTAGCCATGATTTTCGAGCAAAAGTCCACGCGCACGCGTGTTTCTTTTGAAGTTGCTATGGAGCAGCTCGGCGGTCATGCGCTCAACCTCGCTCCAGGCGCTATCCAGCTTGGTGCGCACGAGACCATCGCCGACACCGCCCGCGTCCTCTCGCGCATGTGCGATATGATTATGGCTCGTGTCGACCGCCACGCTAGCGTCGTCGAGCTCGCTGAGACTTCGACCGTCCCCGTGATTAACGGTATGTCCGACTATAATCACCCGACCCAAGAACTCGGTGACATCATCACGATTTTCGACCACCTTCCTGCTGACAAACCTCTCGACAAAGTGAAGGTCGTTTTTGTCGGCGACTGCACGCAGGTCTGTGCGTCGCTCATGATGATCACGACGAAAATGGGCATGGATTTCGTCCAATATGCTCCGCCTGCGAAGTGGCTTTCCGATGACTTCCTGAAGATTGGTCGCGCTAACAACCAGCGCTACGGCGGCAGCGTCCACGTTTCCGACAACCCAGCCGTCCTCGAAGGTGCCGATTTTATCTATACTGACGTCTGGTATGGCCTCTACGACAAAGAAACTCCGAAAGACGTTTATATGCGCGAGTTCTATCCGAAGTACCAGGTCAATGACGAACTTCTCGCCGCGACCGGCAATCCGAACGCCAAGTTTATGCACTGTCTCCCGGCCAGTCGCAACGAGGAAGTCACCGATAGTGTCCTTGATGGTCCAAATTCCGTCGCTTGGGATCAGGCCGAAAATCGTCTCACCGCTCAGCGTGGCTTGGTTTTGTATTTTGGTGGCGTCGCCCAGGAGGCGCTTGATGAAATAAAAGGGCAAAAGGAGGAACTAAATGCCTAACAAAAATAAAAAACATAAATTCAGGCTCTTCAGTGCCGTTCTTGCGACGGTCTGTATCATCCTGGTCGGAGATGCCGTTGCGCCAACCGCCGCCATCGGTAATTCTCAGTATCTTTGGTGGATTATTATGCTCATTGGCTTCTTCGTCCCTTACGGCCTGATTTCTGCTGAGCTCGGTACGCAATACCCCTCCGAAGGTGGTATGTATACCTGGATTAAGAAAGCCTTCGGACCGAAGTGGGCTGGCCGCGTTGCTTGGTTCTATTGGGTGAACTATCCGCTCTGGATTGCCTCGCTCGCTGACCTCGTCACGACTTACTTGCTCCAGATGCTTGGCGTCGAAATGACCTGGCCGCTCATCCTTGCTATTCAGGTAGGCTATATTTTGCTCGTATCCGTGCTTGGCGTTTTGCGTATTTCTCAGAGCGCTTGGCTCTCGAATCTTGGCGCTTTTGCGAAGTTTATCTTCATGGCCGGCCTCGGAGCGCTCGGTATTTACGTCTTAGTCACTCAAGGCAGCGCAAACCCAATCGAATCCTGGACTGACCTCCTTCCGATGGTCGGTGCCGACGGTAAATTTGATTTTACGGGCCTCGGCTTCGTCGCTCTTATTATCTTTAACATGCTTGGCTTTGAAGTTGTCTCGACCTTTAGCGACGACATGGAAAACCCGAAGAAAGAAATCCCGAAAGCCGTTATTCTTGGCGGTATTTTAATCGCAGTTTTCTATCTCCTCGCTTCCTTTGGTATTGGCGTTGCTATCCCTCTCGACCAAATTCCGACCGACTCTGGTCTCCTCGATAGCTACCAGATCCTCTTGACGACCATCGGCTTCTCCGCCGCCGCCATCAAGGCGATCATCGTTGTCGTTGGCGGCCTCTTCATCTACACTCTTGTTGCGAACATCTCGTCCTGGAACTTCGGCGTCAACTCCGTCATCGCCTACGCTGCTGAAGACGGGACTTTTCCGAAATCCTGGGCTAAGCGTAACAAAGACGGTGTGCCCTATGTCGTCTCGATCTGGACCGGCGTCGTCGCTCTTGTTATTGCAGTCGCCGGCATTATCGTTGCCGAATTCTTCCCGGAAATCTCGAACCTCTTCTGGACTTTCTTCTCGCTCAGCCTAGTCTGTCTGCTTCTTTCCTACCTCCCGATGTTCATGGCGTTTTTGAAACTCCACAAGAAAGGTCCCGCGGTCAAAAACGGCTATTGGATCAATGGTGGCAAAATCAAAATTGCCCTCTTCGGTATCGTGCCGTTCCTGCTTCTGCTTGTCGCTCTCTTCTTTACGCTTTTCCCGAGCTTCGAGGCAGATGTTATCAAGGATAACTTGCCGCTCATTATCGGCGCCTGTATCGCTATTGTTCTCGGTGAAATCATGGTGAATCGTCGTCGCAAGGATTCTAAACCAACCAAGACTATCAGCAAGACTGCCAAAACTAAAAAATCTACCAAGCGCGTCGCTGCGAAATCTTCGCGCTAAGTAGCCCCAGCCAGCAAGTCGAAGCCAAACGCTGACTTGCTGGCTCTATAACGTCGACTAGCTCGACATCAGAAAGGAAATTAAATGAGAATTACCGATAGTACTCCGAAAGCCGACGGATTTTATATGCCGTCTGAGCTTGCTGAGCATCGCTGCACTTATCTGCTCTGGCCGGAGCGCAACGATAACTGGCGTGCTGGCGCTAAACCCGCCCAAGCCGCCTTCAAACAAGTTGTTCAAACCATCGCCAAATACGAACCAGTTGTTCTGGGCGTAAACAAAAGTCAATATGCTCATGTCCTCGAAATGAATATGCCGAATGTCCAAGTTGTTGAAATCAGCAACGACGACTCTTGGATTCGCGACACCGGCGCCACATTCGTCGTCGATGGGCTTGGCCACATGCGCGCCGTCGACTGGGCTTTCAACGGTTACGGCGGCCTCGTCAACGGCATTTACTTCCCATGGGATCAGGATGCTATGATCGCACGTAAGATGTGTGAGATTGCAGGCGCTGACAGCTACAGGCCGGGAATCGTCCTGGAAGGCGGCTCCATCCATACAGACGGAGAGGGAACGGTTCTCACA
>CAOQNC010000017.1:0-7164 GCA_948511255.1 uncultured Candidatus Saccharibacteria bacterium
TTTTACAACATATTTGAGAAAACAAGGTAATTTTGGCGCAAATATCTATCAAACGTGTTGTATTTTTTACAACGCCTAGTAATCTTCGACGAGAGTGAACTCTTTGCCGGCAATAGAGATGATAGAGGTCGGCTCGGCGCCTTGAGAGGTGAGTTCGGCGCGAATGCCGAGCTTTTTCATAATGTCGCGGAGGCGGTTGACCGAAGCGTAGTTCGCGAGGTCGGTGCGACGGGCAAATTTCTCGATTTTCGGACCGGTAACGACGAATTTGGCTGGGACTGGCGGATCTTGCGCAGGGTCGGCTTCTTCGATTTTTTCGACCTTCCAGGCGTTCGAGAGCTGCTCAGGACCGAGTTTGATGACTGGGAGAGGCTGTTCGCGGACAGCACCGTCCGCCAGAGCGGTGACACCCCCAAAATCGAGCTCTGAAGAGCCGTGATTTTGGCCCGCGCCAGCCTGATTGTCATGCTCTGGCGAGCGTTCCTGCCCACGGGCAATTCCTGCCGCGGAGGTATCCTGTCTGGCGGAGTTTTTCAACTTAACGAGAGCACGGAGGACGTCGGTGATTCCCTGGCCGGAGGCGGAAGAGATGGTGAAAATCTGGGCGTCAGGATTGACGGCGAGAATGGAATTCTTTTGCATTTCGAGAATGTCATTGTCGACGCCCTCGCATTTGGTCAGGGCGACAATTTCAGGACGCTTGGCGAGGTCGGAATAGCGCTCGAGCTCGCCGCGAATCACCCGATAAGCGTCGCCGGCATCGTCATTATAGACATCAATGAGATGAAGGAGGGCGGCGGTGCGGTCGACGTGGCGGAGGAAAGCGTGACCGAGACCCTTGCCATCGGCGGCACCTTCAATAAGACCAGGGATGTCAGCGATGAGGAGGTCTTGATTGTCGACAGTCGCGACGCCGAGCTGGGGAGTTAGGGTCGTGAAGGGATAATCAGCAATCTCGGGACGAGCATTCGAAACACGAGAGAGGAAGGTGGACTTACCGGCATTTGGCAGACCGACGAGGCCAATATCAGCGAGGAGCTTCAGCTCAAGAGTCGCCTCGAAGGCGTCGCCCGGCTCGCCAACTTCGGCGATGAGCGGAGCCTGGCGAGTGGAAGATTTGAAGTGAGCATTGCCGAAACCGCCGTCGCCGCCCTTGGCGATGACAGCTTCTTGTTGGTCGACGGAAAGGTCGGCGAGGACTTCTTCGTCGCGCTTGACAATAGTTCCGATTGGGACTTCAACGATGAGATCTTTTCCGGAGCGGCCAGCAGAGCGCTGGCCGGAGCCGTTTTTGCCGTTTTCGGCGGTTAGCTCAGGGTTAAAGCGAAAATCAAGAAGAGTGTTCGTGTCTTTGTCGGCGCGGAAAATGATTGAGCCGCCTTTGCCACCGTCGCCACCGTCCGGACCGCCCTTCGGGATGTAAATCTCATGGCGAAAAGAGACGGCGCCATCGCCGCCTTTGCCGGCTTGAAGTTTGACTTTTGCGGTATCTACGAACATATAATACCATTATAGCACAGGTTATTCAAAAAGTCAATAAGCATAAGCACCGGATAGGTTTAGTATATTATTTCGCGAGATTAGTGGATGTAGCTGAAGTTAGCGACGACGTTGGCGGGGATGGTGGATTCGGTGATAACGTTGACGCGGTAGCCGTAGTTCATTTCGCGAACGAGAATGGATCCGTCATCGTTCACGCGAAGGACGACGCCGACGTGGCCATACCAACCTGAGGTGGTCTGGAAGACGGCACCGGCTTCTGGGGTATGATCGACGCGGAGGCCGAGGGCGCTAGCGTTTACGGCCCAATATTTGGCGTCGCCAGTCAAGGATGCTGGGAGCGGGTTGCCATAAGCTTCGCGCCACCACCAAGCATAATAGGTACATTGGCCCCAAACCATACGGTTCGTGGCGCTACGAGTGACGTTATCATAGACAACACGCGGATTCTGGCGATCGGAAGTGCTACCCTGGAAAGTATAAGTGTAGACTGGGACATACTCAGGGCGCTCGGTGAGTGGCAAAGTGCCGTTCGGGAGAACGATCTGGGAACCAGCGACTAGACCTGTACTTTCGAGGTCATTGTAAGCAATAATGCGCTCAGCGTCGGAGCCATAGCGAGAGGCAAGGCTAGCGGCAGTATCGCCAGCGCGGACTTCATAGACAATACCCGAGGTGCCAGGAATATTCAAAGAGGTGTTGACGGCGACGTCGGTAGTCTTAAGGCCGTTTGACCAGCGAATCTGGTCGGCAGACACGCCATAGAGAGAGGCGATAGTGTTAACATTTTCGCCCTCTTTCACGATGTGCTTTTTCACGCCGCGAGAGTCCTGAATCGTGACGTAGCCCGGCTTCTCAATGCGGTCGGTATTGGTCTGAGCGACTTCTTTCAAAACTGAGGCGGCAACATAGTTGCTAGCGACGGTATCAATGCTAGCGAGGTTAAACGAGTTGGAGAGGCTAGCTACGACATAGAGTTCCGAGAGCTGATCGGCGGAAATGCTGTTCGAAGCGGCAAGAGTGTTCATGTTGATACTGGCCGGGTCGGTCGAGTTTTTGTCGTCGGTGCCAATCTTCGCGAGCGCAAAAATCAAGCACGCCGTCAGCGCATAGGGCAAAACCCTACGGATTGCCTGCAAAAACTTATGTTCTTTCTTCTGCTTAGTCTTCATAATTTAAGTGTAGTTTCTAGTTATTTGAGATAGCCTGGGCTATCTATAACTATTTTAGCACAAGCGCCATTTGTTGTCAACTACAGGGCAACGTTACAGAGGTTTTGGCAGTATTCATGGATGTTCTGGTTATGCTCATCCTCTGTACTACTATAATACATCGTACCGTCGTCGCCTGTCAAGAAGTAATACTTGTCGGCAACGCTTTCATCAGGGGTGGCGGTAGAGGTTAAGGCTTCGAGACCGGGATTGGAAATTGGACCATAAGGCAGGCCAGGATTCTTGCGGGTATTATATGGCGAATCAATTTCGAGAGCGGCAGCATTATCGCCATAGACTTCACGATTCGGGTCGACGAGATCGACGGCGTATTGAACGGTGACATCGCTACCAAGCGTCCAGCCATCGGCGAGGCGATTGTAGAAGACTTTGGCGACCTTAGCTTGGTCTTCGGCATTATTGGCTTCGCGTTGGACGACGGAGGCGAGGGTGATTCCTTGATAAAGATTGAGGCCTTGCGCTTCGAATTTGGCTTTCAGATCGTTCTCCTCGAGGACGTCGGCCATTTCTTCAAGAAGACGACCGACAATGTTCTCGACTTTATCTCCTTTGTAAAATTCGTAAGTATCGCCAAAGAGATAGCCTTCGAGGCTAGTATTGTCCTCGGGGCGACCTTCAAAAATCCAAGCATAAGGCTTGCCGGAATAGTCAGCGGAAAGGCCAGCGGTAATTTCTTCATCGGTATAACCATAGAGTAGAAGCTTCTTACGGAAATCGAAGATGTTTTCGCCTGGGAAGAAAGTAAAGCTAAAAACGTTGTCGCGACTGCCAGTAAGGAGCAAATCGGTGATATCGGCAACAGACATGGATTTATTGAGGTTATATTCACCGGCCTTGAGGCTGTCACCGCCCGAGGTGAGGCGGAAATGAATCTGAAAAACGAGGCTGTCACGGATGAGACCAGCCTCTTTCAGCTCGTTTGCAACATCACTAACGCTGGAGCCGGTCAGAACTGCGAAGACGGTGTCGTCGCATTCGTCGGCGTCAACTTCAGCGCAATTGATCTCAGAAACTGGGCGCGAATTATATTTATAGTATCCGAAAGCTGCACCGCCTAATAGGCCTAGCAAAACTAGAATGGCAATAATAGCGGTCGCAAAACGGTGCGGTTTAGCTGCCTTGACGCTTTTGCGATGAGTCGAGGCGGCGCGAGTTGTGGACTTTCCGGTTTTCTCTTCGAGAAAGTCCTGAAGAATAATCGTAGCGGCCTCGGAGTCAATATCACCCTTTTTATAACCTTTTTTGCGATTTTTAAGGCGCTTTTCGGCTTCGACTGAGGTGAGGGATTCATCCTGGAAGCAGATTTTGGCGCTCGGAATAGACTTTTTGAGATCGCGCGCAAACTGTCGGACGTAGCGGCTTTGCTCGGTTTCTTGGCCTTGGCTGTTGCGAGGGAGGCCGATCACGAAACTATCAATGTCCCAGGCGCGAGCAAGCGAGGCGATTTTTTGGAACTCGGTGCCGTCGACTTCTACGGCGCTATAAGGGATGGCGATGCGGACTTTCGAATCAGCCTTAGCGACGCCAATGCGCTTCGTGCCGACATCAAGGGCGATTAGTTTCATGCTTTTTCGTCCTCTCCGGTCAAGATGATAGTGACTTTGCTGCGGTCGTTCGGAACGGACCAGACCCAGAAATACGGGGTGCGGACTTCGACTGAGCTGACGCCATTGATTGGGCGGAGAAGCGATTGAACTTCGCCAGTTTTATGACCTTTGACTTTCTCGAAAATATCATCTTCGGTGACGGTCGGGCCGGCCGTAAGGGTAGTCTTTAGGCGAGCGTTTTCTTCGAGGCTAGTGAAGCGTTCGAAATACGGGCTTCCAATCGAGTAAATCTTCTGCCCTTCCTCGAGGTCAGCTTTCAACTTGATATATTCTTCGATTTTGTCTCTAGAAACAACATAGACAGAGTATTTGACCGGAACGGTGACTTTCGGGGTGGTACTGCTACCAACTTCGTCGCCAACGGCTGGAGTTGAGTCGGCATCGCCCGGCTCAGCTTTGAAACTGGAGTCAATCGCAACGACATCTTCGCCAAGATCCTCGAACAGATGTGAACGGCCTTCGCTTTCGTGCTCGGAAACTAGGGTTTCTTTGACTTTTTTAATATCGTCTTCGCTGACGACTTTGACCATGTGGGTCGTGCCACCAGAGATAGTGCTGGGGTTGTTGACGGTCGCAGCGCCGTCATCATAGGCACTCCAACGCGCGCCGGCGGAGATGTTATATTTCTCGCCGCCTTCGACGGCTTCGACAGGAACTTCGAAGGTTTTCGTACAGAGTGCGCTAGGATTTCTAACTTGGCTGTCGCAAAGGATAGGATAATCCCCGCCGTCCCAAGAGAATGTCGTGCTGGCGGTAGTTGAGACGTATTTGAGGCCATCAGAGGTCGTGAAAACTTCGCCAGCTGGGACATGGTATGAAAAACCTTTGTCTTGGAAATCGCGGCCATAGAGCGAATAGACAACGCGAAGAGTGCCTTTCGCCTTGTCGCCTTTATCTTCTTCGCCGGTGGCGGTAAATTCGGTGTTGTATTTTTCTTCAAGGGTTATTTGCTCAGTATAGAAGACGCCTTCAGAGAGGTTTTCCGCGGCTTGGTCGGTCGTAAAACGGACGGTTTCGTTGAAGTTACTAGAGGTGCTACTGATGGCGACAGTGATAGTCGCGGCGGGAGCGAAGACGAAGGCCCAAACTAGGGCGATAATCAGCACGATGGCGGCAGGCACGCCAATCATGATCCATTTGCGGTATTTTTCAAAAGATGGCACTTTCGGGCCGTTTTTGGACTTTTGGCCCGGTTTTTTGCCGTTTTTGGAGTCTTTTCCGTCGTTTTCGAGGCTTTCTTCAGTCAAGTCGATAGTTTCGGCGCCTTTTATTTTGCGGCCGTCAGAATCAATGTCAGAGGCCTTAGAGGGCATTTTAGCGCTATCTTTTTTGGATTTGGCGGATTTTTCGGGTTTTTCGTCGCTAAAATCGCCGGTTTCCTCGTCAATGACCTGCTCCTCGCGCTCAGAGGCCTTGAGGCTTTCTTCGGTCGGCACCATCGGGCGCGACTGAAGAGTCTTCGCGACGGGGATTTTGGCGGCCATCGCCATTTTGATAATTGCCGGATCCGCAGTTACGATCACGGCGACCTTTTCGCACTCTTTAGCGACGCGGGCGACGAGCTTCATATTCACAGCGCTACGAAGCATAGTAGCCTTTTTCGGCGGCACAAGGGCGACAAGTTTTTGTTCAGCCTGCTGGAGCTTAGTCAAGATATCGGTGATATCATCCTCCGGCTCCAAGTAAATAACTTCCTTGTTCATAAAACAAATATATCACATTTTGACGTGCTTGTGTTAAATAATGACGCCGGGCGGAGATTTTTCCGAAAATGCGCGCCAAATTATCTCGTCTATGGTAAAATAAGAATAATGAGTTTATTTAGTTTTGGTTTTGGCAAGAAAAAGGCGAGTAGCGCGGGGACGGATACGGCAGCGCTGGCGCAGCGGGCTTTGGATTTTATTACTGAGGGGGTGATTGTGATTGATGAGCGGGGGATGATTAAGTTTGCGAACCCGGCGGCGGCGACATTGACCGGATATGACGCGGCAGACACGATTGTCGGGCTGGATTATCAGCTGATTCTCCGACTTCAGACCGAGGAGGGCGCGCCGGTCGAGCCGACGCAATCGACATTATATACGGCGATTATGACGAATCAAAATTTCACGACGCGGGAATATTGGCTGGTTTCGGCGCAAACAGAACATCGAGTGGCGGTGGCGCTGTCGTGTATTCCGACCGGTAACGAGCGGGCGGATCGGATTGTGACTTTTCGCGATATTACGAAAGAGTTGGCTGAGGAAAACGAGCAAGCGGAGTTTATTTCGACAGCTTCGCACGAAATGCGGACGCCGGTGGCTTCGATTGAGGGCTACCTCGGGCTGGCTTTGAATCCGCAGACGGCGACAATCGATGCGCGAGCGAAGCAATACCTCGAGGCGGCACATTCAGCTTCGCAACATCTCGGGCATTTGTTTAAGGACTTATTGGACGTGACGAAGCTAGACGACAATCGTTTGAAGGCGCATCTGGTACCAGTGGATGCGGTTGAGGTCGTCCAGAGGATTGCGAGCGAGCGCGAGAAGGACATGCTCGCAAAGAAGTTGAAGTTTAGCTTCGGGACGCCAGAAGCTCCGGTGTCTTTGGATAAGAAACGGCTGGAGCCGAAGGTTTATATGGCGACGGATATGGACTTTTTGCATGAGATTATTGATAATTTGATTGAAAATGCAGTTAAATATACGCCGGAAGGGGGCGAGATTTGGGTGAATGCGCGGGGCGACGGTGATAAGGTTTTGATTAATGTGACGGACACCGGAATTGGGATTTCTAACGAGGATGCTGGGCATATTTTCCAGAAGTTTTATCGAGTAGATAATTCG
>CAOQNC010000017.1:7174-11555 GCA_948511255.1 uncultured Candidatus Saccharibacteria bacterium
GGGGCTGGGACTTTATCTCGTGAAGCAGAGGGTCGAGGCGCTAGGTGGCCGGGTTTGGGTCGAAAGTGGATTCGGCGACGGTTCGACATTCTTTGTTTCCCTGCCGCGAATTTCCGATGCAGAGTATGAGAAAATGCGGATCGCGTATGAAAATGAGCAGATGATTCGGAACTTCGCCGCGGCCGAGCAAGCGCAGGCGGTTCAGGCGGCCGTGCAAGCGGCGCCGGAGGTACAGGCAGTAATTGGTACGGCTAGCGTAGGCGCGGGCCCAGCTTCTACTGCAGCTCCTGTGACTGCTCAACCATCGATCGTGGCGCGGAAGCCAATGGCACAGTCCGATCCGACGGTCGGGGCGAATGAAGGGGTTTTACAACCGCAAGCTGTAATTCAGCCGCAGGCGACGGAGACTGGTGGAGGCGCGATGGCGACCAATGCAGTTTCGCAATCGACGCAAGTACCGCATTCGTTGCAACCGCAAGTTTCGCAAGCGCAACCACAAATTAATAACCCCAATGAGGAGACCGCATGAGCAAGGTTATGCTAGTCGAAGACGACGATAGTCTTCGCGAGATTTATAGTATTCGTTTGACCGCTGAGGGTTATACGATTGTGACGGCGAAGGACGGCGAGGAGGCGCTGGCGGTGGCGGTGCGCGAACGGCCGGATTTGATTGTGTCGGACGTAATGATGCCGAAGATTTCGGGGTTTGACATGCTCGATATTTTGCGGTCGACGCCAGAGACACAAAATATTAAGGTGATTATGATGACGGCACTGTCGTCGGAGGATCAGCGAGTGCGAGGCGAGAGCCTAGGGGCGGATCGCTATTTAGTGAAATCACAGGTTGGGATTGAGGATGTGGTGAATGTGGTGCACGATGTGCTAGGCGACCGGGCGGCGGACGGGACGATAAACCCTTCGACGCCAGCCAACGACGCGGCGATGCCGGCCGTAGCGGAGACGGTAATTGAGGTTCCGACGACGCCGAGCCCAGCCGCAATGCCTCAGACCCTGGTTACACCAACTCCTACGATGCCCGCTCCTGCGCCGGTGCCTCCGGTCCAGCCCGCTGCGGCTCCAGTCCAGTCTGTCGAAGCGGCGACTAATCCAGCGGCGCCGGTTTCGCCCGTTGACGGTGCGGCCGGGACGGTTTCACCGATGGCATAATTAGTGTTAGGGAGTTATGGAAGGAAAAGTGCGGCTAAACAAGTTTCTGGCGGAGCGCCTTGGGCTATCAAGGCGGCAGGCGGACGACGCGATTGCAGCGGGTAAGGTTCTCGTCAATGATTCGCCGGCGATTTTAGGGGCGCGTATTGACAAAAATGATAAGGTGTGCTATAATGGGGTTATAATCCCCTTTGATGTGGGCTATCTTTACGTGGGCTTGAATAAACCGGCTGGTTATGTCTGCTCGAGGAAGGCGCAGGGTGAGTTCCCGACGATTTATGAACTTTTGCCGGCGAAATATCATGACTTGAAGACGGTAGGTCGGCTGGACAAGGATTCTTCAGGGTTGATTTTATTGACGAATGATGGTGATTTCGCGTTCAAGATGACGCATCCGAGCTTTACGAAGACGAAGATTTATGAGGTGGAGCTGGATCATGCTTTAGAACCGTTGCATCAGCAAGAGATTAGTGATTTTGGGATTGAGATTGGCGACGGCGTGTCGAAGCTAGGGCTGACGCGGCTAGATGATTCGCGGCGGCGTTGGCGGGTTGAGATGAGTGAGGGGCGCAACCGGCAGATTAGGCGGACGTTCGGAGCGTTGGGGTATACGGTGACACGGTTGCACCGGACGGCGTTCGGGCCATATCAGCTGAGCGGACTGGAGCCAGGGGAATTCGCAGAGGTGAAGAAGGTTTAGGATACAGCATTCCAGGGATGTTCTTGGGGGCTAAGCTGGTTGAAGAAAATATTGAAAGATATGCGAAGGGCGTCCCTTGCGGGGCGCCCTTTTGGGGAGAGATGATTATTCCTTACTGACACCGTAGTAGTCGCGAGCGACTTCGCGGACAGGCGCGTTGCTGTTCACCATCCATTCGTAATACTCGCGTTGCGCAAAGACAATGCTGCCCGGGCCATAGGCCTCGAGATATTCAGCATAGTCGCTATCGTCGCCGGGTTTGACCGCGAAGTGTCCTTTCTCATCAACGCGCAATGACGCAATCGGCATAGTGCCGGGCGGCGCGGCGGATGCGCAGGATTTCTACCGAACTCGCAAGGATTCCCAGTGCAGAGAACAGCAGCATGACGACAGCGGCCGAATAGGCCAACGGTTCGTAGGGGCCAAGAGCAGGACGAACAGCCGGCCAGAGGCAGTAGCATGCGATGAACGTGGCGCTCATGCCCAGAGCAACCAAGCCCACCTTAAGGTCACGGCAAAAGCGATGGAGGTCGGCAACGCCGGAGGGGCGGGGAGGAAACCCAGTCTTGCTCTTACGACGCTGACCTACGGCAGGCTCTTTTGCGCGACGGAGGTAGTAAAGGAATGACCTCCGGCGCAGGCGAGCGACAGGGCTGGCGGGCGGGCGACGACAGAAGATCAACTCGAACAGGTTCTGGCGGCGACCGCTCTTTGCTTTGATGACGCCAGCAGAGGAGCTGGGCTCAGCCGGAGGCTCGATCTTTGCGTTGTTGGCCTCGGCCAGAGGTTGGTTCCAGGCGGCGGTGGTGATACGACAGTCGGCGATGGGGTTCATAAGATCACACTCTCTTTCAATTTTCTTCATGCTCGGATAGGTTGGGCACGACACAACCGGGGCGTCATAGACAAACTACGCGTCCTTATACTTCCATTGTAGCACAGATTGTGCTTTTTGTCAATACTTAAGCCATAAATGGCTTAAGTATTGCTAGCTGCGTCGTTCGGAAGAAAAAGTAAACTTTTTCTTCACTCACTATCCTCGCTAGGGCAACCCTATCGACATAAACGAGATTAGTTTTGGAGGAGTTTGGCGAACTTGCCGCGGAGGCCGCCTTCGTCGGGGGAGCCAGCGAGAGTGTCGAGGGCGACACGGAGTAGGCCGAGAGCGGTGATATAAGAATGGTCGAGATGGGTCTCAGTCGAATTGTGGACGCCGGGGATGTCGGCGGACTCGACGAGATGAATAACTGGGCGACGAGCGAATGGGAGCTCCTTGAACCAGTCGGTTGTGCTCAATACTTCCTGAAGCTCGCTGAGACCGGCGCCGCCACCGCAGAGAAGGATCTTGTTCGGGAGCATTTCGGTTAGCTGGAACTCTTCGAGGGTGATTTGGACGCCAGAAAGCCAAACGGCGAGATTGCGCTGGATGGCGAGCATCATCTTGTCGCGGAGGTCAGCGGGGACTTTGGTCGGATTGTTGACGGAGAGCTTATATTTCTCAGCGGTGTCGAAATCGACATTGAGGGCTTCAGCGATTTGGTGGGTGAAGCTGCGGCCGCCAATGCCAAACATTTTCGTTCCCTCAACGCCACCATCGTCGACGACGGCAATATCGGTCGTGCCGCCACCGATGTCCATGACGATACCGGAGAAATTACTGTCAAGCTCATCGCCGAGGCAAGCGCGGCAAACCGCAAACGGTTCGACAGCGACAGCAAGCAAGTCGAGCGAGAGCTCGGCGCAAACTTTCTCGATGGCCGAGATATGGACGAGCGGAGCGAAAGCGGTGTAGAACTGAAGGACGACGTCGGTTCCCTTAAAGCCGATTGGGTTGCTGATTTTGTAACCGTCGATGGTGATCGAGACGATAGCGGAGTTGATGAGGCGGACTTCAACGTTCGGATTGTTGGTTTCGTCGGCGATTTCCTTGCGGGCGCGCTCCCCGGCGCGATCCTGGACGCGCTTGATGATGAGCGCCATTTCTTGCTCGGAGAGAGGTTTGTTACCGCTCTTGCGGCGGTAGCGAACGGTCGACGTGTTGCCTTTGATTAATTCGCCAGCAATACCGACGACGGTGAGTTTGCTGGTCGTGCCGGCCATTTTTTCGGCTTGGCTAAGGGTTTTTTCGCAGACGCTGGCGACGCCGGGTATGTCGGCGATGGCGCCGGCGTACATGTTGCTGGAATCTTGGTGGGCCTTGCCGATGCCGATGATGTCGAGGCCGTGGTCTTTAGTCTGGCGGGCGATGACGGCTTTGACGAACTCGGTACCAATGTCGAGGGCAAGAATAGTGTCATCGGAGGCTTTCGGAGGGATGTAATCGGCATCACGAGCGGAGGCAGCATTCGCGGATTTCGCCGACGGACCATTCGCGCCGTCGTAATCGGTAGTTTTGACGGCTTTAGCGGCGGCTTGAACTTTCGCTTTGGCTGATTTTACTGTATCCAGGAAGCCCATTTATTTCTCCATTCGGGGTGTCTTGATGATTATAGTTATCCTTAGTTTATATTATAC
>CAOQNC010000018.1 GCA_948511255.1 uncultured Candidatus Saccharibacteria bacterium
GTCATCGAGGAAATGCGGGTGGTAATCAGCGAGGTCGTCGGCGCCATTGTTGCGGACGGTCGAACAGAGGAGACGGTCGTGGTCGTCGAGGAATCCGTCATAGAGAGCGCTCTCGGGATCTACGGAGGGCGGATAGTCGGGGCGCTTCACCTTCGCCATGTGCTCGATGAACTCGGGATGAGCGAGGAGAGATTTGAGGTTTTTCTGAACTTGGTCGAGGGTGAGGTCGATTTTTTGCCAACCGGTGCGCGCGAGTTCGGCGGTTTCGGCGGCGGATTTGGTCGGGTCGACCGGGGCTTGGGCGGAGCTGGTCGAGACGGATTTTTCGAGGACGCCGAGTGGGGCGACGGCGGGGCAATGATTATATTGGAGCTTCTTCACGATGGGTTGGAAGCCACGCTCCCAGGGTTCGCGCTCGTGAAATGGCTTTTTGAAGTCGAGGGTGCCGGCGGCTTTGGCATCGGCTTCACCTTTCAGGAGTTCGTCGAGGTTGTAGCGGAGGTCAAAGACGAGGACATTGCCGTTGTCGGCGGGGGCGAAGGGGTAGGCGACGCTAGTATGGCAGGTCGCGGAAGGATAGCGGCCGGTGGCATAGACGAAAGGCTGGGGATTTTCGAGATTGACAAGGTCGGCGACGTCGCGTTTGTTGCGGTGTTTATAGAGAAAGTCGAAGAGCTGCGGCTGTTTGTCGTGGATGAGTTTCGTGACAGCGATTAGGGCGCAGACATCGGAGAGTGCGTCGTGGGCGTGTTCATGGGAAATGTTGTTCTCTTTCGTGATGAGCTCAAGGCGGTTAGTCGGACGACCTTCAGGCGTGACTGGCCAGTTGATCCCCTCGGGGCGGAGGGCGCGAGTAAGACGAACAACGTCGAGGAGATCCCAGCGACTGCGGCCGTCTTTCCACTGCCATTCATAAGGGTCATGGAAGTTGCGCCAGAGGGTGTGACGGACGAACTCATCGTCGAAGCGGACGGAATTATAGCCCATGATAGTCGTGTTTGGAGTGGCGACTTTCTCGAGGAGAAACTCACAGAACTCGCGCTCGGTCAAGCCATCTTGTCTGGTTGATTGCGGGGTGATGCCGGTGATCATGATGGCGCCGGGGCTAGGGAGAGTGTCGTCGGCGAGGGCGACGAGGATGTTGTCCGGTTCGCCGATAGGGTTGAAATCGAGGTCAGTGCGCTGGCCGGCGAATTGCATGATGCGGTCGAGGCGCGGGTTCAGGCCGGAGGTTTCGAGGTCGTAAAAGTAGTAGGTGGGTTTGGGGTTCATGAGGCCTCCGTGAGGTTTAGGGTTTATATGGTTATTATAGCATTTCCGGCCAGGATTTGCGGCTTTATGTGATACGAAGACATTTCGTGGCACGAAGACATGGAAAAGCCCGTCGTTCGAGGAACGGCGGGCTTATGAGTCTAATCGTGATATTGGCTCCAGTCGGAGCGGCGCCCGAAGGCGTCTGTTTGGACGGGGATTGGCGGCGCTAGGGATGCGGGATGTTTCAGGAAAATGCTTAGACATTCGCTTGGACAGGGGACGCGATGCTGGGTTAACCGAGCTTAGCAAGCTGTTGCTCGCTCAGATTCGCCGTCGGCGTATTGATGAAACGGTGAAGCAGCTTTCCCTGCTCGCTGAGCAGGAACTCGTCGAGGACATGAATGTTCTCGGTGCCGGGGAAAGTGACCTGTTGGTCGAAAATGCGATCGCCGGGAAGTTCGCGAGTCAAGCGACAGGCAATGCCCTCTTCGGTCATACGGAGCTCGAAGGCGCCATACTGACCTCGGATGAGACGGACCTGGAGCAGATCGCGCTTCGTAGTCGGCTTCCGAGTCGACAAGGTTTCAGGTTCAGGCATACGGACAACGGCAGCAGCGGGGAAGTCAATAATCTTGGCGGATTGCGGACGTTCCTCGTTGATGATTAGGTTGTCATAGCCGAAGCCCAGGTCGATGTCGAGCTCCCAACGATGATCGTTGAAAAGCTCATCGAAAGGATTATGCTTGACGACGACGCGATGCTGGGGTACACGGATAGACACCATGGAAGGCATCTCTAAACCGCGACGCTGATACCTGTCACGTATCCGACGCAGGGCGGTAACCACCTCGGAGAGGTAATTAACATCCCGAATGTCGTGGCCGGCTTCAAGACAAGGGCAGGAGGCGAAGCCCACGAGAGGACATTCAAGCTCCGTGACTCGTCCATTAGCGCGGAAACAGCAGTTTGCGCAGTGTTCACTGTAGGCGTAAGCGTCGCCCTCGGCTCGGCCATAACTGATATCTTCAAAATATTCAACCAGCAGGCAGAAGACGCGGTGCAGCCCATAAGCGGCCAGACCCAGATAAATGAAGGTAAAGAAACCAGATTCCTCCTCCATTTTCCAGAGAACCCAGAGCTGATTGAGCGGGCGCCAGTACATGATCTCGACCGCGACCATCATGGCGATAGCGACGATACGGGACCAGCAGTGACTGCGCTCCTCGGGGTAGCGCTCGGTTACCTGGCAGCCGGTAGTGTTGTAGCGTTCAAGCCCGAACACGGCGGCCAAAGCGAACCAGACAGAGTAGACGATTAGATTGATGTAAAAGTACTTCATTTGTTCATACCCTCCTATGAAAATGATGTGTGGTTTTGTAAGCTATTGATAGCGGATTTAGTCAGATTTACGCTTCGAATATACTTACTCTTCTATTGTAGCACACCTTATGCTTTTTGTCAATAGTTTTACCATAAGGATTATAGTGAAGACGGCGTTTTACAGGGGCGGGATTATTATTCTGGAGCTTATTCTGGCGTGGAGAGATTGAGGGATTCGAGGATTTCGATGGCGGCAGAGGCACCGTCAGCGGCGGCGGTGACGACTTGTTTCAGGCTGCCGGAACGAACATCGCCGGCGGCATAAAGGCCGGGGACGACGGTGGAGTGGGCGGTGATATTGTGGGCGACAGTATTATGGGCAGCTTCGGGGAGGCCAGGGGTTGAGCTTGCGGCGGTCGCCGGGCTAGTCAAGATGTAGCCGGCGGAGTCGAGGAGGGCGTCGCCGTGGAGGAGGCTATCGGCGAGGGGGCGGAGGAAGGCAGTCGCCGGGCGCTTACCGATGAAGACGAAAACATAGTCGAAAGTATTAAGAAGGTCGGGGGTGGCCTCGGTGTTTTCGAGGATTTTGATGTCGTGGGATTTTTGGGCGGCTTCGAGGCGGCGCTGGAGGTAGATGTCGGCCTTGAGGCGAGAGTGGGTGATGATAGTGAGATCTTTGACGAGGTTGGCGAGATAGAGGGATTCCTGAACAGCAGAATTGGCGCCGCCGATGACAGCGACGTGTTTACCTTTAGCTAAGGCGCCGTCGCAGAGAGCGCAGTAGGAGACAGGGGGTTTCGGGGCAAAACTGAGCTTCTTTGGGTCGGAACCGGTTGCGACGAGGACTTTCTTGGCGCGGACTTTGGCGCCAGAAGAAGATTCGGAAGCTGAGCCGGCGGCAGTGAAGCCATCGTCGAGAGTGAGCTCGAAAAAATCGGCGTAATGCCAGAGTTTTTGACACTCGGCGTAGATAATTTCAGCGCCAGCCTGGACGGCTTGGGTGCGCATTTGTTCAGCGAGGGCGGGGCCGGGACCGGTGTAGCCGGGGTAGTTTGAGAGGTCAGAGATTTCGGCGAGGGCGCCGCCGATGACGGCGCGCTCAAAAACTTTAACTTTCAGGCCGGCCCGAGCGGCGTAGAGAGCGGCGGTGAGGGCGGCGGGACCGCCACCGATGACGGCGAGATCGAGAGCGTCAGGATTATTGGTTGGCATACATTGCCATATAGAGCTGGAGGTAGATGTCGTTCAGCTCGCTGTTTAACTTGGTGATGTTTTCGTCGGGTTCGACGGCCATGATGATGAACTTGAGCGGAGAGTTATAGCCGCCGCAGATTTCGCGAGTATCACCATAGGCGAGGTCGCCGGACATAGTAACCTGGCGGACGCCGCCGAGCTTCATGCCGACGACGCCCTGGTTCCAGCCCTCGATGAGACCACCGGACGGGTCGAGCGGGGAGTTGAGGCCGGTCGCGGTCGAGATGTCGGCGTCGGAATCGTTATTGAAGGAGGAGTCGAAGACGGTGCCGTCGGCGCACCAACCGAGATAGTAAGCGGCGTAATCGGTGTCGCCCTCAGCGAGAGTCTTGCCGGTGCCGGTTTTCAAATCTTCGGTCTCGAGGACTTTGGAGCTGGCGGTAGCGGAGTTGTAGGCCTTGACATTGGCCTGGTATTTTTTGAATTCGCTGAAATATTTGTCGGAAAGCGGCTTGGCGGCTTCGTCAATCTCAGCTTGCTTAGCGTCATACTGCGCGATAAGCTCGTTGATCTTTTCTTCGTTGGCGGCAGTAGAGCTAGAATTATTGCTATTGCCCATGACAATAAACATGTAAGTCAAGACGGTCGAACCGAGCAAGAGAATTGCGATGATAATGATGATGACGCGCTGCCAGGCGCTGGTTTTTAGAGATTTTTCTTCCATTTTCCTCCTTGATGAAGATTAAATTAAACGATTTCGGCACCGAGGGCGGCAACTTCGACGGTGATTTTATCCATGATTTTCGCAATATCGGACTGGTCGAGGGTTTTGTCGGGGCTTGAGAACTTGAGGTGGAAGGAGAAGTTTTTGGTCGGGCTGTCAGGGGCAGACTGATAAATCGAGACCGGAAGAGTTTCGAAAATGAGGTTTTCTGAGGCGAGAACTTGGTCAAGCAAAGTGTGGACGCGGCCAAACTGAGCGTCGGCAGAAACTTTCAAAGTCAAATCACGCTCGACGGACGGGAACCTGGAGAGTTTGAGGTCGGTGTCGATACGACGCGGGAGATCGACGATCTTATCGAGGTCGAGCTCGCAAGCAGAGACGGCCGTTTCGAGCTTGAAGCGGCGTGCGACGGCGGCTTTGATTTCACCGAAAGCGCCGATGGTCTCGCCGTTCAAAAGCAGAACAGCGGAATGGGCCGGTTCGAGGTATGGGTAGGCCTCGGTGGCTTTCGAGCCGGCAACGAGCTGAGAGTATTCGAGCTCAACTTTCAGACCACGGCGGAGCATGGTAAGAATGTAAGTTTTTAACTTATAAAAATCACCGAGGCAGACGATGCCGAGATGATTATTCAAAACCGGAGTTTCTTCGACAGAGAGGCCATTTGCCTTCGAAGAGACTTGGTTCAATTCATACAGCGAGAAGTCGCGATGACCAGATTTGATGTTTTCGCGGATTTTGTCGAGGAGGCTGGGGACGATTTGGGAACGGAAGTTTTGAAGTTCTGGAGAAATCGAATTCACGATTTCGTAGTGGTCGGCAGGATCCTGGCCCGATTTTTCGAGAAGAGCTTTACTGACGAAAGAGTAGGTTAAAACTTCATGCATAGCGAGGCGATCAGAAAGGATGCTGCGAAGCTCAGATTTCAGGCGGAGCATCGGCGCGACTTCGGTGCCGGCGAAAGGTTTCTCCGGGAGGGCGAGCGGAATATTGTCATAGCCGAGCAGGCGGCCGACCTCCTCAATAATATCTTCTTTAATGTGCATATCGGTGCGCCAGACCGGGGCGGTAACTTCGAGAGTATCGCCGGTCGCAGAAACTGTAAAGTTGACGTTTTCGAGAGTTTTGATGATGGTTCCCTGGTCGTAGGTCGTGCCGAGGAGTTGGTTGATTTCGAGTGTTGTAATTTTTACAACAGTTTTGCGAGGTTTGTCGGGATAAGCATCGACAACCGCAAGCGGCGAGACACCGAGGCGAGCGACAGTTTCGGAGAGAACTGGGAAAGTCATCGCGGCGGGCTGACCTTTTGTGAAGCGAGTGATTGCCTCGGAGAAAATACCATGAGCCATTTGAGTCTTGCGCAGATTATAAAGTGAGAAAGTTGCACTTTCGAGGACGACGCGCTTTGTGCTGGCGTCGATTTCGGTGTTTTTACCGCCCATAGCGCCAGCGAGCGCAACCGGGATATTATTAGAAGTGATGAGAATATCTTCGGGGATACATTCAATGGTTTTGCCGTCGAGGAGCTGGATGGTTTCACTAGGCTGAGCGAGGCGGACGATGATTTCGGGAGCATCTTTCGCTCCATTTTGCTGGCTGTTTTGACCGCTTTGACCGATAGCAACGAGCTTGTCGTAATCGAAAGCGTGGAGCGGCTGGCCAGTTTCGAGCATCATGACGTTCGTGAGGTCAACCATCGGATCAATTGAACGCATGCCGGCCTTCGAGAGAAAAACTGCGGTCGGGGTAAGATATTTTTCGGGCTGATTGTCCGGCAGATCGAAGACAGCGCAAGAATAGCGCGGGCAAATCACCGAGTCGGTAATCGTGACCTTCACAGCAAGGCCGTCGGCTAATTTCAAGGCAGGCCATTCGATTTCTGGAAATGGTTGACCAAGAATACCAGCGACTTCGCGGGCGAAACCGATCAAGCCGAAGCAGTCTGGACGATGAGTGAGCGACTTGTTCTCGACGTCAATAATAGTATCATTCAAGTCAAAAACGTCCGCAAGACTGTCGCCAGGCTGGGCGATTTTTGGATCGATTTCGGCGATAGATTTATGTTCGTTGTCAAACCCGAGTTCGTCGGCGCCGGCAAGCATGCCGTTCGATTCATAGCCTTGGAGTTTACGCTTGCCGAGGCGGAAATTTTCATTGCCATAAGTCGAAGGCACGATTGAGCCAGGAGTAATCCAGACCGCGAGCATGCCAGCGTGAACGTTTGGCGCACCACAGACAACTTGAACAGTTTCGGCGCCAGCTTCGGCAAATTCCGCCGTATGGGGCCCGGCGTCAATTTGGCAAAGGCTCAGGTGAGTATCAGGGATTTTCTCGGCGCTAACAACTTTAACGATATAAACACCTTTATATTTCGGCGCGAGATCGATAACTTCTTCGATTTCGACGAGACGAGAACCAATCAGTTCAATAAGTTTTTCCGTAGAAAGTTCAGCGGGAATCTGAACGTATTTTTTGATACTATTGAGCGAAATTAACATCTAAAACTCCTCCAAGAAATCAAGTTTGCCAGATTCAAAATAACGAATGTCGCCGAGCTGATATTTCAGCATAACAAGGCGGTCAATACCACCGCCCCAGGCAAAGCCATGATACTTATCTGGGTCGATACCAGCCATCTTAAGGACGTTCGGATGAATCATGCCGCAACCGAGCATTTCGAGCCAGCCTTCCCCGCCAAGCGAGGACGGACGCTCAATCAGGAGCTCTGCCGAAGGCTCAGTGAACGGAAAGTAGCCGGGCTGGGTTTTGATATTGAGCTTTTGCCCGTAATAGTTTTCGAAAAATTGTTTCAGGACGCCGAACATCTGGCCCATAGTGGCATCTTTTGAGACGAAAACACCTTCGCACTGATAGAAAGTGTGCTCGTGAGTGGCGTCAGCATCTTCGTTACGAAAAACACGACCGGGGATAACGACGGCAATTTGGCCACCGTTTTCGAGGTCTTTCTTGTATTTCTTGAGAGCGCGATGTTGCATGGTCGAGGTGTGCGCAGGAGGAATGAAGTTTTCGGAGGTGCGAAAAGTATCATAGCCGTCGCGAGCTGGATGCTCCTTCGGGAAGTTTAGGCTATCAAACATATGAAACTCGTCGTCAAGCTGGTTAGACTCCATAACATTGAAGCCCATGTCGGAATAAATACCGACCACACGATCAAGCTCGGTCATCAAAGGGTGACGGCTGCCCAGCGCGGGGCGGAAAATCGGTTCGTTCGGAGCGCAGGGAGCGGAAATGTCAATTGGCGAGACGTTTTCACTCTCGGCAGCTTCCTCGGCTTTCGCAATAGCATTCAGGATTTTTTGCTTCTTTGCGTTCATCTCGCGACCAAAAGCGCCACGCTCTTCAGGAGGCAAAGTTTTGATTCTGGCATATTCGGCGTTTAGGTTTTTTAGTTCAAGTTTCAACTTCTTTATTTCTGACATATATATTATTATAGCACACCTTGAAGTTAGATGAAGATAATACAGATGAGCGACAGAACAGCAAGGGCAATGAGGACAAACCAAACCCAAGTGAAGCGCCCGGTCTTTTTCGTATCTTTGACATAGGCCGAATCATCGACGTAATCCGGGTCATGACGGCGATCACTTTGCGCGCGAGCGCGAAGATCCGCAGAGATGCGGCGGTCGAGCTCCGAGTTTTCGTCGTCTTTTGAAACCATGATTCCCATTTTTATTCCCTTTGCTGTTGTTGAAACTTAATTTTACCTTCCCAGTATATCACAATGTGTGCTATAATGAAGTGAATATTAGTGTAAGGAGGTTATTTAAGATGGCGAATCAAAAGCCAAAGAAATCTGGCAAGAAACCTGTTTCGCAGCCAGCGACCAAGAAGGAGACGACGGAAGTCAAAGAAACCGTTACGACAACGACCGCGACGACAATCGCCTCGACCTGCGAGCACCCAATGAAGGGATTTTTTGCGCGCAAGTATGACAAAGATGAAAATATCTTGACGATTTTCAAGACACCGCGCATTTGGGGTGCTTTGATTGGTGAAGTTATCGGTACGATGTTATTTGTAATGTTGATGCTGACGCTTGGTGCGCAACCGCTTTATTTGCTCTTTGCGGCGACCTGTATTTATGTTGCCGTGGTCGGCTTGTCCGGGGCAAACCTAAACCCGATTGTCACGGTCGGTATGATGGCTTCGCGCCGGATGTCGGTGATTCGCGGCGTGCTTTATATGCTTGCGCAATTGCTCGGCGGTTGGGTTGCTTTGATTATCATTAATGCGTTCCGTCTCGGTAGCGGCACTTCCCTGCCCTTGCCAGAGATGACAGAAATTTCCGGCGAATCTTTCTGGGCAGTGGCTCTGGTCGAGCTGATGGGTGCAATTATCATTGCTTTCTGCTATGCTCGTGCAACTCGCTATACGCGCAAGAATCCGTTGACTTTCGCATTGACCGTGACGAGCGGCATCACTTTGGCGGTGATTCTGGCTTTGGTGATTGCTCAGAGCTTCTTCGGTTATTCTGACAGCTTCATCTTCAACCCGATTGCGGCTTTGATGTATCAGATTTTGCCAACTACAGCCGAGAACTTTGGCGAATTGGCGCAGATGGCCGGGCTTGCGGTTGCAGCTTACGTCATCTTCCCAGTGATTGGTGGCGTGATTGGCTTCTATGTTTCCGACGTCGCGACTCGTTTGTCGTGCGGCGGCTACTTCTGCGAATGTGATAGCGAATGCGATCGTAAAGAAGTTTGCAAGAAATAAGTAGACCTTAAGTAGGCTTGCCCTATTGCAAAAACCTCAGTCTTTTGGCTGAGGTTTTGCTTGTGGCATGAACTGAGACGGGGTGACGCTGCGTAACGAGGTGACATTGAGTGACGGTGGAGTGGCGTAAAATAACTTCCTCATCAGTAGGTTATGTTATAATGGACTTATGGCTAAAAACCGACGAAAACAGAAGAAAATTGAAGAAGTCAAAGAACAGATTAAGAAAGTTGATCCTGTACAAGAGCTGGAGCGCGAAGAGGCAGAGATTATTGCCGAGCAAGAGGCGGAGGATTTGGCGGCCGAGTTTGATGATGAGCAGGATTCGCACAATGAACATGATGAATACGACGAATACGATGAGGCTCATGAGTTAGAAGAAGTTGACGAGCAGCTTGAGCCGGAGAATGATACAGATGATGCGGCAAAGGAAGACGATGCTAGCGCAGAGAAGATAAGTTTGCGCGAAAAAGTCCGCAAAAAAAGGCTGGCGAAGAAAGAGGCGCTGAAAAAGCAGCATAAGTGGACGATGCCGATTTGGCTCAGAGTAAGTGCTTCGATTTTGTTGTTGGCAGGACTTTCGATTGTGTTTACGTGGTTTATTCTGTGGCGCTCTAATTTATGCGATGCGGAAGTGACAAATACTTTCATTGGCGAGAAACCTAGACTTTTTGCGTATAGCTGTATGATTATTTTTGCGATTATGGCGTCACTCGCGGCGATTACTTGGCGACCATTTCTTAGCATTGGTATTTCTTTTGCAGCGTTTAGCATTTTGAGTTATATCCAGATGGAAAAGTATCGGCTGCGGGGCATTCCTCTTTTGCCGGAAGACTTTTTACTTGCTGGGAACGCTGGCGAGGTGGCGCAATTCGCGGATCAAGATAGTATTATGAGATTAGCTTTTGGTGCGGCGTTCATTATAGTGGGGTCGGCTTTGCTGGAACATTGCGCTCGCAGGGTGATTGGACGCAATACACATCGGGGGTCATGCTGGAAGCGCTATTCGATAATTCCGCGCGTAACTTTTTCCCTGGTGGCGCTGGCGATGTTGTCGATGGTCGTGACGCCGATTTTGCAACGAAAGAATTATGACTGGATTAAGGATGAAGTGTCGCTTGTCGAGTGGAACCAGAATGAAA
>CAOQNC010000019.1 GCA_948511255.1 uncultured Candidatus Saccharibacteria bacterium
CCCCTGAAGACTGTGCCTATCTCCTCGAAGAACTCCACCTCTGGTACGAATCCATTCAGCCCGCCGACTACTGACGAAAGCGCCCCGACCGGATTCGGTCGGGGCATAGGGCGATGTCAAGATAAGTGGCGAGAGGCCGGCAGAATCTCGGCATGGGGGTCTTCGTCAAAGAAGTCGTTGATAATCGGCGCTGTAGATTTTGCCAATATTTCGTCCTCCTCCTGCGTCCCGCCGGACACGACTACATAGACTTCTCCCAGAACTTTCTCGCAGGGAGAATCTTTTTCCGTGATGATGAAGACGATCGCTCCCTTGTGCTCAGCATATCCCCACTCATCCGCGCACTTGAACACATTGTCGCCAACGTCCGGCAACGGTCCGGAATCGAACCCGGCGCGAGCCATCGCCCGCATAGCGCAACTCGCCGCCTTCATCTCGGCGTATGCCGCGCAGTCCACCCAGCCGTGTTCGTCGCCGTCCTCGCACCGGATTCTGAAATGCCAGTCCGGGAAAATGCGATAAACCATTTGGAGGGACTCGGAGTCCATGTCTCTGAACTCGCCCAACGGCATCCCCAGCCACCTGCGAAAGTCGTCGCCATAGCTGCCCTCGCCAGGAACAAAGTCGAAGCGGATGACACCGCCACGGCGTGACATGAGCGTCGGACATTTAGGCGCATTTCGCCGGATTTCCTTAACGCATTGGGTCATCAGGCCATGAACGCTTTTCTCGTGGAATTGTCTTGCCATCTTAACACCAGTCCTTTCAAAGTCCGAAGTTTTAGTTTTGGGGCAAAACTCACCCCTATCTTCTCATTATAGCACACATTATCAAAAAAGTCAAGTGAAACAGGCTACCATCTTGCTATTTCTTAATTATTACGGTATAATACCAAGTTAGAATGAACGACAATTTTATCAAAATTCGTGGCGCCCGCCAGAACAACCTCAAAGATCTCGACGTGGACATTCCGCGCGATAAGCTTGTCGTGATTACCGGCCTTTCCGGCTCTGGAAAGTCCAGCCTCGCCTTTGACACGATTTACGCCGAAGGTCAGCGCCGCTACGTCGAAAGTCTTTCGAGCTACGCCCGCATGTTCCTCGGCGTTATGGATAAACCCGACGTCGACATGATCACTGGCCTTTCCCCGGCCATTTCTATCGACCAGAAGTCCACCAGTCGCAACCCCCGCTCGACCGTCGCGACCGTCACCGAAGTTTATGACTATCTTCGCCTCCTCTTCGCCCGTATCGGCGTCCCGCATTGTCCGATTTGCCACCGCGAAGTCCAGCGCCGCAGTGTCGAAGACATCGTGAACGAAGTCATGAAACTTCCCCTCGGCTCGAAACTTATGCTTCTCGCGCCGATCGTCGCCCAGAAAAAGGGTAGCTTCCAGCACGTCTCTGAGCAATACCAAATCAAAGGTTTCTCTCGCGTCCGTGTCGACGGCATTGTCTACGCACTCGACGAGTTCCCCGAGCTAAACAAGAACGACCGCCACGACATCGAAATCGTCGTCGACCGCTTCATTTTAAGCCCCGACCTCCTCTCTCGTATCTCCGGATCGATTGAGCAAGCCCTCGAGCTTGGTCAGGGAATTATCAAACTCCTCAAAATCAATGACAACGCGACGACTATCGAAGGCAGCCCAAGCGAAGCTGAAGTCCTTACTTTCTCCCAGCGCTATGCCTGCGAGCTTCATCCCGACGAGCTCATCCCCGAGCTCGAGCCGCGCCTCTTCTCCTTCAATGCTCCGCAGGGCGCCTGTCCGACTTGTACTGGTCTCGGAACCCGCATGGAAATCGACCCCGATCTCATCTTGAACCCGAACCTCACCATTGCCGAAGGCGGCATTCGCCCGTTCAATCGCGTCACTCAGGAATCATGGTGGCTAAAGCGCTTGACCGCTGTTGGCGAACGCCATAATTTCTCCGTCCACGTCCCGATTGGCCAACTTTCCGAGGAGGCTATCCAGATTCTCCTCTACGGCACCGGCAAAGAAAAATACGAAGTCAAAGTCGGCGGCCACGGCAAATGGGGTGATGGCGCAACCTACCAATCGACCTACGAAGGCGTCATCCCGACCCTCGAACGCCGCCATAAGGAGACCGATTCCGAGTTCATCCGGAAGGATATTGAGCGTTTCATGCGCGTCAAAGAGTGCCAAACTTGTCACGGCGCCCGTCTCCAGCCCTCCGTCCTCGCTGTTACTGTCCACGGTCTTAACATCGTCGACATGTGTAATCTCGACGTCGACGCCACCCTGGAAGTCCTGAAAAACGACCTCAAGTTCACCGAAAGCGAAGCCATGATTGCCGAGCCGATTATCAAAGAAATCCGCGAACGCGTCCAGTTTATGAAAGACGTCGGCCTTGGCTATCTCGAGCTTGGTCGCGCCGCTAACACTCTCTCTGGCGGCGAAGCCCAGCGCATTCGCCTTGCGACCCAAATCGGCTCCGGCCTCCAGGGCGTCCTTTACGTCCTCGATGAGCCAAGTATCGGCCTCCACCAGCGCGACAATGACAAGCTCATCGCTACCCTGAAACACCTCCGCGATCTCAAAAACACCGTTCTCGTCGTCGAACATGATGAAGATACTATGCGCGAAGCTGACTTTATCGTCGACATCGGCCCCGGCGCCGGGAAGAACGGTGGCCGCCTCATTGCCGCCGGCACTCCCGACGAAGTCGCGAATGACCCCGATTCAATCACCGGCCAATATCTCTCCGGTCGCAAAGAAATCCCCACCCCGAAGAAACGTCGCCAGCCGAAAAAAGACAAAGAACTAGTCGTCGTCGGCGCCCGCGAGAACAACCTGAAAAATATCACCGTTAAGTTCCCGCTCGGCGTCATGACCGTCGTTTCCGGCGTCTCCGGCTCCGGCAAGTCTACCCTCGTCAACGAAATCCTCGCGAACGAGCTCCTCGCTCGCCTCCACCGCGCCCAGACTGTTTCCGGCCTCCACGAGCGCATCGACGGCATCGAGCACCTCGACAAGTGTATCGTCATCGACCAATCCCCGATTGGCCGCACCCCTCGTTCCAACGTCGCGACTTATACCGGTGTCTTCAATCAAATCCGCGAACTTTTCGCTCATCAGCCCGAAGCTGAACTTCGCGGTTATAAAGCCGGCCGCTTCAGTTTCAATATTAAGGGTGGACGCTGCGAAACCTGCCAGGGCGACGGTGTCAACAAAATCGAAATGCACTTCCTCCCCGACGTCTACGTCACCTGCCCCGCTTGCCACGGCCGCCGCTACAACCACGAAGCCCTCGAGATCAAGTATAAAGGGAAGGACATCTCCCAAGTTCTTGACATGACTATCGACGAAGCCGTAGAATTCTTTGCCAACATCCCCACCATCCTCACGAAGCTCAAAACCATCCAAGAAGTCGGCCTCGGCTACATCAAGCTCGGCCAATCTGCCACCACCTTCTCCGGCGGCGAAGCCCAGCGCATCAAGCTCGCCACTGAGCTCGCCCGCCGCAGTACCGGCAAGACCCTCTATATCCTCGACGAGCCGACCACCGGCCTCCACACCGACGATGTCAGCCGTCTGCTCAAAATCCTTGGTAAACTCGTCGACGGCGGCAACTCCATGATCATCATCGAGCATAACCTCCACGTCATCAAATCCGCCGATTGGATTATCGACATGGGCCCCGAAGGCGGTCAAAACGGCGGTCAGGTCGTCGCCACCGGCACCCCGGAAAACCTCGCCCAAAACCCCAACACCCCCACCGGCAAATACCTCAAGCAAATCCTCGAACTGTAAAACCGTTGTAATTTTTACAACAGTTTTCACACCAAAATAACCCCGACAAAGTCCAAAATAACCTCGACCAAAATCGTCAAAATCAGCCATTGGCCCGCGCTTTCCGCTCATGTATAATTAAAAAGACACAAGTCATTATATAAACACTAAAGACAAAATAAAGGAGTTTATTTTATGTCTAAAACTACCAATGCGCTCATCGCGCTTGGCGTCGTTGCTGGCTTAGGCGCCGCAGCCTTGCCGCTCAGCTCTTATGCTGCCGATGACACCCCGAAAGCTGTCGGTGTTACGCTCACGATTGACGACGAGCTGACTATCGAGGCCGACAATAAAGTCGACCTTTCTGCTGATGAGCATACCGGTGCCGTGAAAGTCACCGTTGTTAGTAATAATACCAAGGGTTACAACCTCGCCCTTAAGGGTAGCGCTGCCACTAACCCGACCTCTTTGACTAGCGGTGAAGACCAAATCGTTGCCACTAAAGGCACCTTTGCTGCTCCCGCCGCCTTCGGTACTGACGCTTCCGAATGGGGCTACTCTGTAGCTAATTCTAATGTCAACAACACGACTGATTTGACCAAGTTTACTGGCACCGTTTATGCTGGTGTTCCCGCAACGGACCAAATTATCGTTAATGCCAACAAACCAACCGTCAGTGCTGGTGATATAACTACTATTACCTTTGCTGCTAACCTCGTCGACGGTCAGGCTGCTGGTACCTACGAGGGCGAAGTCACCTTCACTGCTTCCAATAATCCTAACGCTTAATCTTTAGGCAGCCTATAAAAATATCGTCCGAAAGGGCGATATTTTTATTACGCCTGTGTTATAATAGACAGAAATAAGGAGGTTAATGAACAAAACTAAAACTCTGCTGTCCGCCATCGTCGTCTCTGTTTTGGCGGTTTTGGGCGCAGTCCTTTTACCATCATCGTCAGCTTTCGCTGATGAAAGCTCTGTAGATTATCGTCTAAGTATTACGCCGACTCAAAAGAGTTTCGGAACAATCAAACCCGGCGAAACTTATTCTGACAAATTCAAAGTTAAGAACACCGGTCGAGAACCCTTCGATTTCTCGATTTCCTTCGCCCCCTACAATGTTGAAGGCCAGGAATACACCGCCAACTACGACAAGGCAACCAAATACAACGACATTGCGGATTGGCTATCTGTCGACATCGAGCATGGTACGGTTGCTGCCGGCGACGAAACCGAAATAACATACTCGTTTACTGTTCCTGAAGGGACTCATGGTGGCGCCCAACTTGGCACGATTATGATTACCATGAATGATAGCAATGATAAAACGGACGGTGGCGTCGAAACCGTGCGTCGACTTGGCTATCTTGTCTTCGGTAACGTCGATGGTGAAATCACCACTACCGCAAAAATCCTCGAGAACAAAATCCCCAGCTTCATCTTTACTCCCCCAATTTCTGCCACCTCACTCGTCGAGAACACTGGCAATGTCTATACCGCCGCTACCTACACGCTCCAGGTTTTTCCGCTCTTCAGCGACGAAGAAGTCTACACTAACGAAGAAGAACCCGACAAAAACATTATCTTCCCGGAGACCAAGCGCTTCTATACCGCCTCCTGGGAAGGCGCGCCATCCCTCGGCATCTTCCGCGTCCGCCAAACCATCAAAATCTTCGACGAAGTCTCGACCGTCGAGAAGCTCGTCTTCCTCTGCCCGATCTGGTTCCTCTTTATTATCGTCCTAATTATCTTCGTTGCCATTTTCTGGATCGTCAGCCGCATCCGCGGACGCAATAAAGAGTAAAACCCTAAAGATCAGCATCAGGTGCGGAGTTGACAGGATCGACTCCGCACGCTTTTTGTTCGTCCTCCTTGGGGCCAAAGAACGAATATCTAGAGACCACATATTCAATATGGCCATCTCCTATCGGTATTAGTGAAACTTTATTATTGTTTATTAAAACCAACATTTCATCAGCTACTCCGTAATAATCATATTCTTGGCATACCCCAGAGTCATCATAATAAGCAACTTTTTGTGAACCAAGTCCGCCAACGCTGCTCGGCAAAGTCCAAATCATAACAAATGCTGCAAATACAATAACGTATAAAACCGCCCATGTGCAATCCTGTGATTTTTCGAAAAAACGATAACAAATTCTCAGGGCACATGGAACCAGTAGAAAAAAGAAACGATTAATAATAGCGGCAAAATAGCATTCCTGAGAAAAAGCCACAAAATCGCCACCGATATAAGCATACACGCCGCGACTACAATTATTAGACAGAAAACACACCCCACCTTTCGCCAAAAACTAATAGATTCTCTTTTCTTTCTCCACATCTTGCATACAATATGCTCGACTACGATATATGCTACAACGAAAACGCAAAAGTAAACTGTAATTACGGCTGCTTGGATAATAGACAGCGGGACAAAAGGTAAACCACTCAACAAATTACGCAATAATAAGATGGTAGTGCCAACGAAATATACTATTATGGAACCAAGAATACTGCATTCGGCCAATGCCCTAAAATGCTTCAAAAAGCTACCTCTATTGTTAAACAAGCGCATTACTTTAGGCCTCAGTAAATCGTAAATGCTATCTGCATATTCGGTAGTTTTTCTCATATTTTCCTTCCTAACAATTACTGACAATTATATCACATCGAGGTAAACACCTTGTCAAACCTCTCAAAAAGTAGTAAAATGTTATAAAGACAGAATTGTTTACTAAAAGGAGTTATTATATGTCTAACCAATTATCCCTGGAGAAGCGTGTTGCGACCGGCAAGCAGCTCAAAGCCCTTCGCGCCGAAGGTCAAATTCCTTCCGTCGTTTATGGCGGCGAAGCTCCAGTTTTGACCACTTCTAGCTATAACATTACCGAGAAAGTCTTGAACGAAGCTGGCTACCACTCCCCGATTCAACTCGATTTGGATGGCAAGGCTCAGCTCGCTATCGTCAAGAATATTGACGTCGACCCGGTTAGCCGCCGCATTATCAACGTCGAGTTCCAGGCCGTTTCTGCCGATGAAGTTGTCGAAGCAATCACTCCGATCAAAATCGTCAACTTTGAATCCTCTGAAGCTTCGAAGAAGCACTACGTCATCCTTCAGGTTATGGAAGATGTTGAAGTTAAGGCTCAGCCGACCAACCTTCCTCAGGAAATTATCGTCGACGGCGCGAAACTCGCCGAGCTTGACGACAAGTTGACTCTGGCTGATCTCCAGCTCCCAGCTGGCGTTGCTCTTGCCGACAAAGAACTCTCCGACACGACCGTTATCGCGAACGTCTACGATCCGGCCGCCGAAGCTGCCGCTCGCGAAGCTGAAGATGCTGCCGCTAAGGCTGCTGATGCTAGCGCCGAAGCTGCTCCAGCCGCCGACGCCGAAGCTAAAGCTGAATAAATATAGCCTAGCAAAAAATCTCCCGCTACTCATCGTAACGGGGGATATTTTTATTACTGCAGACCCCTCACCTTACCGCTTCCGCGTTCTCTTGCAACCGCCGGCGAAGCGCTGCCTGTGCCGCTTTTACGTTTTCTGGTTTGCCTTTCCAGGTCGCCGTTACCGAATCTTGCAGCGCCCGTCCGAACGCGAAACTCACCGGCCACGGGAACGGTCCATTTTGCTTGATCGCAGCCAAGTTCTTCGTCGCTTCCGTCGCCTCTTGACCGCCGCTAAGCAATAACACGCCTGCCAAATATTTCGGTACCGCATGCTTCAAGACCGCCGCTGTTGCCATACCGACTTCGTTCGCCGTTGGCTGAATCACGGCCTTCTTGCCAGCCAGAATCATATTCGTCTTTAGGAGGCAACCCGCAAGATCCACATGTCGCTCTTCAAGCTTTGCGAAGATCGCCGTAAGCACCCGGTCAGTCACCTCAATATCTTTCTCGGCTGTATAATCACCATCGCGCACAACATCACTCTCAACAATCGGCACCAACCCGACCGATTGACATTCTCGCGCAAAGCTCGCCAGAAGCTCCGCATTCTTCTCGACCGCAATAAAAGTCGGCTTATCTCGCTCAATCACGAACTTCGCCCGCCATTTCGCAAACCGGAACCCCATATCATAATATGTTCGTAGTCGCTCCGTCAGGCCTTCCAGCCCCAATGTATAATCCTCACCAGTCAAAGCCAGCTTCGCCAGCCCCTGGTCGACCTTAATTCCCGGAATAATCCCTCGATTTGTCAAATAATCAACAAAGTTTTGCCCGCGTTCAGTCTCTTGTCGCGCCGTCTCGTCCGACAAAATCACTCCACTCGCGTAATCACGCAACTCTGGCGTTGTCAAAAGTAGTTCGCGATATGAGCGTCGCCGCGTGTCGTTCGACGCAATCCCAAAACTCACCAATCGCTCGGTCAGAGTATTCGCCGATTCGTCCGCCGCCAAAATCCCTTTGCGCGGCGCCATGAGCGACTGCGCAATCAGCTTCAAATTCGCCCGCTTTTCTGCCTCGCCCTTCGCCAATTCCTGCAATTTGCGCATCGACAGGGAACCTTCCAGAGTCGCATGCTCTGCGTTGAGCTGCGCCCAAAGCACTGCATCTGCCGCCGAACCGCCCGCCGAAATCACCCCGAGCACGGTCGCCACAATCGTCGAATAAATCGTCAAATGCGTCATCATGTCCGTCCGGCTAAGACTCCAGCTCTCCTCAGCCTCGCCCAGCGCGATTTTCCGCGGGCTAATATGGCAAACCAGCTGCGTATTCGGCTTGTCGACCTCAATCTTGTCGACGATTTTCTCGTTCGTATGCACCGGCGGCTCACTCTCCAGGAACAAAATATCCGCCATTTCCGCCAAAACCTTCCCGGCTGGCGTCGTGTGCTTCTCGGCGTGCACCGCCAACTTCGTCGCCGGCGAAAATTTCAAAAAGTTCTTAATCTCATCGACTAATTTTGCCGACACGTTCGTCGACCGATCAACTAAAATCCACTCCGCCGCTCCCTGAGACGCGGCCGGCATTGCCCAGTCCGTCGCCTTCCGGGAGCTCGGCACGAAATACGTAATCTCCCCGTTATGCGAAAAGATATAACGATAGTCCGCCGCCTCGTCCGCCCAAACAATCTCCCCCTCGCGCACCTCTGTTTTAGAATTCAAAATCGTCGCTTCGACCCCCAGTCGGTCCAGCACCGACAGCGACACCGCCGCCCCGCCATACACACTCGTCCGTCGGAAAAAGCTATGCGCCTCCCCGTTAAACCCAAGATTCATCCAGTCAATTCCGTTCGCGTCCGTCTCAAAGTCATTCTGCCGGTCGTCCAGCTTCAGATAAACGTCTTTCAGTACATTCCCAATAATCAAAATCTTGCTCATGCTTCCATTATATCACGCCCCCTATAGAAAATAACTATTGACTTTTTCGACCATCTGTGCTATAATGGTAATATAATAAGAAATCTTGTCCAAAAATCACCCCAAAGGTGGTTTTTATGTTATAATGAAAGTGCTAAATCAAACAGTTTCGAGAACCCATTTAAGGGTACAATGCGGCTATTTACGCAGTTTTCTTAAATGGGAAGCTGTTTGGTTTAGCGACTTAGTAAATAGTCGCATTTTTTATGGCTCACGCCGGTATCAAAGCGCAACCATACAACAACCATTCGCAAAGCGCCGCGAGTCGCGTCGGTAATGCCATCAGAAATGCCTCACCCAAAGGAGGTAATTATGAAATACAAAACTATCATCGCGGCAGTTTTGATGCTAACTGCCGTGACCTTCGGCGCCGCTCGGCCAGCGCTCGCGGTCAAATGTCCGCCTCATAGCGAACGCAACCCTAGTGATGTCGAAGCAGAAGTTTCCGGCATTAACAGCGTCGCTCAATGCAACCTTCCCGTCGAGCAGAAAGGCGAAGGCCTCCTCGACCGGGTCTCGGCGGTTATCAATATCGTTCTCGGTATGGTCGGAATTATCGCCGTCGTCGTCATTATCGTCGGCGGCATCAGTTTTATCACGTCTCAAGGCGATCCCGGTAAAGTCATGAAGACCCGCAACACGATTCTTTACGGCGTCGTCGGGATCGTCGTTGCATTGTCCGCCTTCTTAATCGTCAACTTCGTACTTGATAGTCTTTTCAGTAGCAAAACGACGTCTACTCCCTCGTCGAGTTCATCCTCCTCATCGCAAGAAAAATAGTCCGTCAAAAATCCCCTCATAGGAGGGGATTTTCAGTAATTGCGTAATCTCAAAAACAACAAGCCCGCGAACTTTTAGCGTACTTCAACGCGCACGCGTGGCACGTTTTTGCCAGAGAAGTGCGACTTTTTCGTCTTCACGAAAGTCACCACGCCGTCTTTCGCTGCATGAATCGTGAAATTGCGGCTCATGTAAGTCCCAGGGCCAGCAATCTTGGTGCTACCAGTCTGGCGCACGAGGACTTCGCCGTTGCGAACTTTTTGGCCACCGAAACGCTTCACACCGAGGCGTTGGCCGGCGTTGTTATGGATGTTTTTGGCGGTACCGCCAGCTTTGACATGTGACATACTACTTCTTC
>CAOQNC010000020.1 GCA_948511255.1 uncultured Candidatus Saccharibacteria bacterium
TGGCTGTTGTAAATTCTACAAGCAAAACGCTTGACACCGCCTTGCGCTGCTGTATAATTAAACTTAGATATAAGTTAAATTGAGAGGAGAATCTCAAAGATGAAGAAAGCTCAAATTTTGAGTGCTATCGCTTTAGCATTTGCACTAGGCGTCGTTGCGCCTGTTGCTGGCGTTAACGCTATCGACCCACGCGCCGACGTTACTGCACCGGATGAAGAAAAAGACACTGCCACCGTTGCCGAAGTCAATAACACCATCAAGTCTATCAAGGCTCAGCCAGAATACCAAGCTTATGTCGCTTTGAATGACGCGAACAATGACACCGCTACCTACACTAGCGAAGCTGACCAGCAAACTGCTATTGCTGCCGCTTACAAGACCTACACCGATAACGACTACGATGGTGCAGATACTTACGCTGCCACCCTCGCCGCCGCTAAAGGCGTGAAAAACTATGACAAGTGGGTCGCTCTAGTCAATGCCGTCGAAGCTGCCGACAACGGTGCTACCTCCGACAAGGAAAAAGCTCAGGCTATCATCTCTGCTGGCGAAGCTCTCGGTTATACTTTCACCGATATCGACGAAGCTGACTGGACCGCTACATTGGGCGACATCAAAACCAAGATTGGTGCCGATACTGCTTATGGCAAGGCAAAGACTTTTGTCAACGCCGTCAGCGGTGCCGAAAAAGCTCTCGCTGCCTCCAACACTAGCATTACTAACTTGAAGAACGCTTTGGCTGGTGTTAAAGTTGACGCTCGCGACATCGAGACCGCCGCTACTGACGCCGCTCCAATCACCGAGCTCAAAAAGCTCGCTGCCGCTCAGCTCGCTACTACTCGTGGTGCCGCTTACGTCAAATTGATTGGTGCAGTCAACGCTGCTAAAGCCGACGCTGACGATTTGGAAGCCAACTACGCCCTTATTGAGAGCTTGAAAACCGACTACAAAGCTGCTGCTGGCGCCGACCTCGTCGTTGTTGATACTCCAACCGACCCAACCACTCCAGGCGAAGATGGCGATGATACTACCACCGATCCATCCGCTCCAGGCACTGGTGTCCTCAGCTCTGCTGATGGTAACGCTGCTACCACCGTCTCCATCGTCGCTGGTCTTGCTACCGCTTTGACCGCCCTTGGTGCTGGTGTCGTTGCTTACCGCAGCGCTCGCCGCTCTAGCGAGAAATAATCTCCCCGCGAGATTTTCTCTAAGCGAGAAAAGTTAAGCTTCACGGCCTAACTTAAACAGCTAAAAACCTCCGGTTCACCCCGGAGGTTTTTGCTAGGCTAAACGTTGCCATGTACAACCTGGCAGCTAATTATAGCCATTTCATATCTTTAGTCTGCAACCTCGTATCACCGAGTTTACCATTAGCACTTTAACTTGTAGAGTGCTAAAACTTGTGCTAAAATAGAAGCAATGAGCCTCTATAATTCCGATGAACCGATTAAAAGCGTAGAAAGTGACAAATATAGCCGTGCCGATTTCGCTCAAAATATCGCTCGCGCACTTTTGAACCTGGACCGCGATAAATCCTTCGTTGTCGCTCTATATGCTGAATGGGGCTACGGGAAAACATCAATGCTCAACATGGTCCAGAATGAGCTAAAAACCGATCCGGACGCCATCATCATAAAGCTAGAACCATGGAGCTATGTTACTGAAAAAGCTTTAGCTGCCGGTTTGTTTTATGAAATCAGCAAAAAACTCTCCAAAGATCAAGAAGGTTGCGCAAAGGCCCTCTCGCTCATATGGTCGTGGACTAGGAAGTTTGGCGCGCAGCTACGCGAGTCACTTTTAGGGACAGCTACGCCTCTCTTAAAAACTATGAATGCCACGGCCGGCGCAGCAATGACAAGCATCGGCAAAATGTCGGATTTGCTTGCTTCCACGGATTCGTATAATAGAATTCGGACATCCATCGAACATGCCATTCGAGATAGTAATAAAAGAGTGATCGTCGTCATTGATGACATCGATCGCCTCGATCCCGACGCAATGCTGAGTTCTTTCAAGCTCATCCGCTCGGTCGCCAATATTAGAGGTATCACTTACTTGCTTGCCTTCGATGAACAAATTGTCAGCACTTCGATTTCAAAGAAACTCCCGGACGGTATCGGCGGTCGTGACTATATCGAAAAGATCGTCCAAATTCCTATTCATCTCCCCCTTATCGAAGCCGAAGAGCTGCTTAACCAACTCAACGACGGTATTCTTGATATCTTCAAAGATAATCGTCTCACTATCACAGACGACGAGAGAAATGAAATCGCAGAGTTCTGCTGGCTTCTGCTAGGATATTTTGATACTCCGCGCAAGGTTACTCGTTGCCTTAATGCTCTCCGTTTTTCTATCCCGCTCCTCGCTGACAAGACCAATATTGCCGACGCGACCCGTATTGAACTATTGCGCGCGACGCGACCAGATTTGCACGACAAAATTAAAATGAATCGCAATATTCTCACGCAGCATGCCTCGTCCATGCCCCAAGAGGATTCCGAAAAACTAGAGCAATATCTAAACGGAGTATTTACAGGCGATGAACGGACGATAATTCAGACCTTATTCCCGAACGTGATTGACCGGCGCAATAACTTCTTTGTCAGCCCCGTACCCACCGCGCAACAACAACGACAGCAAAAACGTATCTGTGCGCCTGAGTATGTCGGACGATACTTCTCTTACTCTGTCGGGAAAAATGATATTCCGGAGGATTTAGTTTCGGCGACTCTCCAACAGCAGGGGCCGTCGCAACAGGATTTTCAGAACCTCTTTTCTAGCTATCCGCACGACGAGGTTATTCGAGAAATTCGTGATCGTATAGAACATATTTCTGACGTTCCGGACTTTTGTATTCAGCTCGTATTGGGGGCAGAGCAGGCCGAGGGGGCTTTCGACGCGCCGGGCTTGACGTTTGCGACAATCAATAAAGTCTTACATCTCATCGACGAAATTCTCCAGAAGCACAATATTGACCAGAAACAATCTCAAGAAGTTTTTGAAACAATTGCTAAAAAATGCCACCATCTCGAAACCATTACTTATCTCATCCGTCTCGCAAAGGCAATATTTGAAAGCCCCGACCCGGATAAACAAACTCTATCCCCGGACAACTACGACGACTTTAAGCAACTTATTTTGGATATTCTGGATCAATCCATGGCGAAAAAGGCTCTTCCTGTCGATGTGGTCGGTTCGGTTGCGTGTCAACTCTATGCCTACATCAGCATCTTTTCTGAATCAAACGAAAGAAATAATCACTATATCAAAACACGAATCAAAACCAGCGCGCAAGCCTTAGATTTCATCACTCAATTCCTCAGTAGATGGACCGACGTAGAATCTAAGCGAATTTTTGTGTCTGATTTATTAGATCAGGGAGCTGCGTCATATCGCCAGTGGTTCGATAAATATTTCGATGCAAAGTATTTGTATGAGGTGCTTACGAGCGATGAGAAATATCAGCAATACCAAGGTCTGACTAAAAACGAAGTTCCTACCTTTGACCGTTTCGATCGTAGTGCGCAGGCTCTTAATCGCGCCGGCAACGAACGCTCTGATGAGTTCCGCAACATCATTGCGCAACAATTCATCTATCTTTTTGAAGCTGGTCAACAGAAAGAAAGTGAGCCTAGCGCAGAATCGCCATCTCAGGCCTCGCAGTAGGCGCGACCCAACGCAAAAAGAGCTTCGACTCCGAGATTCCTCAACAAAAAAGAGAGCTTGGCCCAACGTTTTACAATGCTAAGTCGCTCTCAATAACCCTATTATAGCATGTCTAATTATAAAATCAACTACTTCAGGTACTTTATAAGTGAACCGTTCTTTGTAATGATCAGTATTTTTCGCATCTTGCGCGAGCCAGAGAAGCGTTTATCTAGAGTTTCACGTGCTAGTCCATCATCGGGCAACCGCCTCAAATCCATAATCGCATTCTGTGCCTTGCTGCTAGCATTATAAAATAAATTCTCAATCGCCTTCTTTGCTGGTGTCTCTGGACTCTTCATCTCCCATTCCACTCCGTCCATAAAAAGGTCGGCCGATTTTCGTTTCGGAGTATTCGATGGCACAATTATCTCGATATCTTTGCCTAAGTTTAGAAAATAGTCGACCGTCGCTTTTTCGTGCGGCTCCAGCTTGACGCCATGCAGTATAAGCCTGCCTCTTGCGCTATTACTTCGTGGCATCTTCACCCTCCACCGCCAGCGAATCCACAAACAACTTAATCCGTTCCGCATCTTGCCGCGACAAGCGAACGGGCAACTTGAGCTGCGCCTCACCGCCTCGCATCAAGGGGAATGGGTAAGTAATCATCGCATCCGTCCTCACCTTCTCGGCCTCCGAATCCGTACCGTAGCAATAAAACAAATTTGTTGATATCTCTTTGAAAGTATCTTTTGACAAGAATGGCGTCCACTCTTTATTCTCCAGAAACTCCTCGTACCATTTGAACGCCCGATTGATTCTCGCGCGATATGCCGCAAAAGTGTGATCACTAAAATCCTCCTCCTCGCTCAACAGCTTAAATCGCTCAATTATACGATCCAGATTAACCTCAATCACTTTTAGCTCTCGCCATCCTAATCCTCCAGCCGTGCTAAAAACTCGTTTCACCGCTGACTTGAGCGGCGTGATCCTGGATGCCTCTGACCGGAAATTGATAATCAAATCGTCAAGGTATACCGTCACGTCCCCGACCGTCCCGTCTCTCCTTACTTTCATGGATCCTCCTTTTTCTTTTATACCTCAAAACTAACCCCAGTATAGCACTAAAGATTATCAAATACAATATAAATTCTATCAAACATGTCAAAATTACAACGAAGAAACTGATGGCCTACGCCTGTATCAGAAAATCAACACTTCGTCCACTTGACAAATCTCTAAATCCGTGCTACAATGAACACATCCAGACAAAAATTGTCGAGGATTGTTTTTGATAGCCATGAGAAAGCGCAAGCAAAAAGCCATTCGTGCTCCAAAAATCTCAAAAGCGCCCGATCCGATCGTGAGCGTCCAGCCGAACGCCGGGGAATTAGAAAGCCCTAAAGCTCGGCGGCTTGGCATGTCCGCGCTTAAAAACTCCGCCCCGAGCAACTCCCTCCCCACCTCTAACACTACCGACGCTATCTTCCAGCCTCTCCGCCGCATTCGCAAAGTCACTCGTGAAAAACCCTTCAACGTCAACTCAATTCAATCCTATCCTGAACTCCTCGCCGCCCTCGAAGCTGAGGCTGTCCAGATTACTCTCGGCGCCAACATCATCGCCCCCGACAACATCTTAATTAACCACGATGTCGCCATCAACTTCAACGGCTACAACATCATTTCTGAAGAAACCAACCCCGGCGCTCGTGTTCTTGATATTCGTAGCGGCGAAGTCACCTTGACTGGCAAAGGCAAAATCTTCGCCATGGGCGCGCGCAGCGTCGCCGTCCGCGTCTTCGGCGCCATCAGTATCGGCATGCCCGCCTACACCACCCTCACCATCGACGACGGCATTAGCCTTTTCGCCCCCGATTCTTACGGTATTCTCATCTCGCCGAACCTCGGCGTCGCCTATGGTCTCACTATCAACCTCTCTGGCGAAATTATCGCCCGCGACGGCATCGGCCTCTCTAGTCACATCCGCGGCCGTGAAGTCAATCTCCCAGTCATCAACATCCGCAGCGGCGCCCGCATCACCGCCGACGAGACCCTCGGCTCTGCCCTCGAAGCCGCCGGCTACGCAAACTGGAATATCGGCGCCGCAAAACTCACCGGCGCGACCGGCGCCCTCTTGAAATCCGGCCAAATCAACTTCTCCCACGCCGAAATCATCGCCACTGGCTCCGCCCACATAGAATCCACTGCCCCTATCTGCGCACCCGCCCTCGAAGCCTCCGACGCAAACCTCGCCGATGCGAAAACCTCCGAACCCGAGATAGAACCCGACCCTACCCCTGCCAATGCCGCCATTCGCATCGCCTCTGGCACCAAGCACGACCTTAACGTCATCGTCGAAGGCGGCAGTTATCTCGGCGAAAAGTCCTTTGCCGTCGCCGGCGACCCCTCATCGCTCGAAAGTTTCGTCATCAAAGGTGGTGACTTTTCTGGAGCGCTCGACGTCCTTCATTATGTTATCGAACCCGAGCTCGACATCGAAGAGGGAAGCTTCAGCCTCCATCCTGCGCTCCATCTCAAGATGCTCAAGCCCGAAATCGTCCTTCTCCCCGAGCCGGAACCTGAACCATATCCCAAAGAAATCATTGAAGCTATGCGCCCCGCTCCCCAGCAAAATATCCCCCAGCAAAACGCCCTTCAGCAACGCCTTCCCGAACAAGCCTCTCCGAAACCAGCCGTCGAGCCCGCCATCACCCCTCTCCAGAAACTTCCTCTTCCTCCGACCTACGATGAGGCCGAGTGTGCCGAAAAAATCGCCACGACCAAGGCTCTCTCTGATGCTCTTGCTGAGATGAAAAATCTCAAATCTAGTGACTACGAGGTCGGTTTTACTGACCTTCAAGAAGCCATCCGTGACGCCGAGCAACTCCTCTCTGCTAAAATTATCACCCTCGCCGCCATTCGCGATGCTTCTGCGAAGCTCCTCGCCGCCTTCGATAATCTCGAAGAGCGCGATGAATTTTCTCTCACCGACGACGAGCTTGACGCGCTTTTCTATCACGGCGCAGTCCTCGACGAAATCGCCACCGACCCAAAGACTAAGCCACAGCTTGATCAAAAGACTAAAGCATCAACCAGCCAAGATGCTCAACCCTTGCCAGTTGAGCCAGCCCCAGCCACTCCGGCGACCAATCCGGTCCCGCAACCTCTCGTCCAACCAAGCCCAGCCCCCACTCAACCCGTAACCCCTGACCTCACCGCCCTCGCGACCATCATTGGCCAAATTTCTACACTTAACCCCGCTGACTATACACCAGAGACATATAATATATTGTTGTCCGAGCTCGCTCGCATCAAACCCCTCCTCGCGAACGCCGACCAGCCCCAAATCGACGCCGCCGTCCAAAACCTCACCCTTCTCGTCTCGCGCCTTGCCTCCGCCTATTCAACGCTGAGCTCTGCTCACGCCCAGCCATTCGCCCAAAACCAGACACAAACAAGGCTTGCCTCTTTCCTTGTTGACGAAGCTGTGCCTGTTCGCAATTGGTCCACCGGCGTCACTGCTATCGACGAGACTGACCCGCACCTCTGCCTCGCCAGACCTCTCCCGAAGTCGCTTCGCAAAGCCCTTCGCTTCAATCTGGCGCCAATCTCCAACTTTTTCAAAAGTTTCTCCGCTGGCCTTCGCGCTGGTCTCGACGTCTACCAAAAAACTCGCCGCATCGCCAAAAACTAACACTATCACAACTAATCACAACTAATCACAACTATAAAATTAGCAGGAGCATCTTAACTCCGGCTATTTTTATAAACGGCTGTGCTTGTATCTCGAAGCCAAAGTGTGGTACAATGCCCAATTTTCGTAGTAAAATCTTCCAAACCAAAAAAATCGCAACTTTTATTGTGCCTGTGCTTGTTATTTTGGAAAGATTTGTTATATACTCGAACGCATAGTCTAGGCGGCTAGTACATAAGTAATGTAGGGTGTGGAGTTAGAGCAGAGGGAAAGTAGGAGCATGATCAAAAACCTCATCTCGAAATTCGTGAGTTTTCTGAAGAACCGCATTGTGGGCCAAAAAACTTACGAACAAAAAATTATTGTTACTGGCGACGTGAATATCACAATCAGCAATAACAATAATCACTAAACCTAACCTAATTGTACCTTACTATTGCAGTTATGTCTAGTAGTTTTCGCAAAACTTAGCGACCCTCCTAGTCAAAACCAAAGTTGCCACGCCTAGGCTTATAATTTATTATACTCATGCTAAAATTGCTGTCAAGACAACTCAGACTTCCTCTTCACCCTTCCTGGGCTTTCTATGCTTGCGTCGTCGGTATTATCTCCGGCATCGTTATATTTGAAACCCAGCTCATTCAGCCGCCTTTCTCCGGCCTCGCATGCCTAGCCCTCGCGTGTGCCATCCTGATTATCGTCATCATCCGCACTAGCCGTATTACGATTATTCTTGCTTTTACTGCCGGAATAATCTTTGCTGGTTGTCGCGTCGCACCAGAAGTTGCCGACACGCAGTTTATCGAAGCGCAAATCGGCCAAAATATCACGCTAACTGGCAAAGTTTCCGCCGAACCGGCTATCAAAGATAGTGGCGTCACTATGACATTAACTAATCTAGAAATCGGCCCATCCGAAAATCTTGATAGTCGCGAAACGAAACCCCTCAGCACCACCCTCTACATCCAACTTTCAAAAACCGCCACTTCCGAGACTCTCCTTCGTTCCGACAAAATCACTATAACGGGGAAACTCAGCCAAGGTTTCGGCACCTACTCCGCCGCAATTTATCGCCCGGAAATCTTGAACATTGACCGCGCCGATCCTGGCGACCTTGCCGCCAAGTTCAAAAACTTTTTCGCTGACAAAGTTCGCGAACATATCCCGTCGCCAGCGGTTGACCTCGGACTCGGCTATCTTGTCGGCGACAAAACTGGACTTTCCGAAGATTTTTCCGAAGCCCTTCGTGCCGTCGGTATGACGCACGTTGTCGTTGCTTCCGGCGCCCACCTCGGCATCTTAGTCGGACTTATCAAAAAACTTTTTGGCAAAATCTCTAAATTTGCCGGTCTCCTTTTCTCGCTCCTTGCCATCTTTGCTTTTGCGCTTGTTGTCGGTTTCACCGCTTCTATGACTCGCGCCGCTCTTGTCGCTGGCCTTAGTCTCTTATTCAGCTATGTCGGTCGCACCTTTACTCCGCTCCGTCTTATCCTTCTCGTCGCCGCACTCACTCTTCTCATCTCCCCGACCAACCTTCTCGGCCTCGGCTGGCAACTTTCTTTCGCCTCCTTTTTCGGCATCCTCATTCTCGCCCCTCGTCTCACAAAGTTTCTCTACGGCGGCAAGAAACCTCCTTGGCTCGCCTCCATGCTCATCACTAGCCTTGCCACCAGCCTCATTTGCACTCCTCTGTTGATCTTCAACTTCGGCACATTCTCGCTCCTCTCCTTTGTCGCAAATCTCGTCATCCTCCCCACCCTCCCCTACGCCATGCTCCTCGTCTTCCTTTCTGGCGCAACTAGCTTCCTTCCGCTTCTTGCTACCCCGATTGCCACTCTTTCCACCATCCTCCTAAACTTCCATATCAACTTCATCAATTTCCTTAGCACAAAAACCTCACTTATCTTTGAACTTTCTCCTGCCGACCCGCGCATTTTCCTCCTCTACCTCCCGATTATCTTCTGTCTCATTTTCGCACCGCTCCGTAAACACTTCCATCGTCGCTCTCGCCAGCTCAACAAAACTCTCTCGCCATGCCAACGCCTCCATCGTCAATCTCGCAAACTCCGCCAGCGCCCTGCCGACTCCTCTCCCGAACTCATCGCCGAAACCGTAGAAATATGCTATAATAATACGCATGAACCGCCCCCATGATGAACTTAAAATCGCTTCCGAAGCCGAAATGCTCGCACTCGGCCGTGATTTCGCTGCGCACATTCTCGCCGACCATGATAACCCACGCACCGTTTTTGAACTTATCGGTGATGTTGGCGCCGGCAAAACCACTTTTACTCGCGGTCTCGCCGAAGGACTAAAAGTTAAAGAGCCGGTCACTAGCCCCAGTTTTACTATTTCCAAACGCTACGCCTTCCCGTCTCCGCGAAACGGTAAAGCCGCCCAGCTCATTCACTATGATTTTTACCGCCTCGACGATCCCGGCATCATGCGCGACGAACTCGCCGAAGCCCTGGCTGAACCGAACTCGATTATTGTGGTTGAATGGGGTGGGGACGTCGCCGACTTGCTCCCCGCCAACAAAACGCGTCTTGAAATCTCTCTTCAGGAAGATGGCTCCCGCCTCATCAAGATCATCAAAACCGCCAATGCTCCAAAACCCGCTAAAACCGCCGAAGCCACAAACCCTTCTAACCTCGTCGGCGTCAACCAACCGAAGGAGCAAAAATGAAACTCTATCTCGACACTTCGACCAACACTTGCATCCTGAAGCTCGACGAC
>CAOQNC010000021.1:0-7621 GCA_948511255.1 uncultured Candidatus Saccharibacteria bacterium
ACATAACCCCTCCAGAAAGCCGCCCGACCGCTAGCCCGGTTCCTACGACGCCGCCAGAAACCTCCCTACCCTTAAAATATCCGGCCGTTCCAAAAGCCCCCAACACCGGACTCGTCAGCCGAGAATATCGCTAACGCCTCCAACAAAAACAGCCTCAATTCTCCTAGTGTCTATCGTGCGAACTCAAGTGCCAATGATCTCCAAACTCGCATTTATAAACTCCCAGATGCGGCGCGCCGTAGTCATGCTCCGCCACCAGCGCCGCTGCCTCTGCCTCTTCGCGCGTCGCATAGCAAATCTTCTGGTGCTCCCCGACCCAGCATTTCTTCGGCACATGCTCGCAATAGTTCATTCTTTTCATCAAATCTGTCTCTTAAACCCCCTAAAATCTACAACCCGCCTCCGAAAACCTCATGAATCCCCGAAAACAGTCTCAAAATGGCCGCCAAAAATCCCCCGAAACCACACAAAACCATCCCTCCATGAGGGCTATAATACCAGTATAGCACACATTTCCACAAAAGTCAAGCATTTTCAAACTATTCCGCCTGTGCTATGATAGTTATAGATTAAACAGGTGGGTTTTGGTGAGCAAACTGGCAGAATATTTGAATAGGCATATCCTCGGCAATGTTTTTGATCGCCCCTCAATCCGCGAAGCCTATTCGACCGACCGTTCTATCCTGAAAGTCACCCCCCGTCTCGTCGCTGTTCCTGAATCGGCTAACGATATCCGCAAGCTCCTCCGTTTCACTAGCCAACTCGCCAGCCGCGAATTCGAACTTCCGGTCACCGTCCGCGGTACTGGCCTCGACAAAACCGGCGCTAGCATCGGTTCCGGCCTGATCATTTCCACCGAGAAACTTAACCAGATCGAAGAAATCGACCTGCGCGGCCGCCTTGTTCGTGTCCAGCCGGGAATTACTCTCGGTAGCTTAAACACCGCGCTCCAGCTCCAGGGTCTCTGGCTTCCTATCGACTACGATCCCGAGGCGACGATTGGCGGTCTCATCGCTAATTGTCCGGTTGACGGTCTCGCTAGTCGCTATGGTGGCATCTATCATTTTGTCGAGCGCGCTGAGATTATCCTCTCGAGCGGCGACCTTGTCCAGCTCGCTCCGATGAGCCTCCGCGCCGTTGAGGCGAAAATTGCCGAAGACACCGCTGAGGGCCGACTCTACCGCGAAATCGAGCGCATCCTCGACGAATACGCCGACACCATCCTCGACCGCACTATGCGCCCCTTCGACGCCATTGGCTATGCTAATATTACCCATGTCCGCACTAGCCGCTCGCTCAATCTTCTCCCGCTCATCTTTGCCTCGCAAGGCACGCTCGGGATTGTTTCCGATGTTATCCTCCACGTCGAGCCGCTCCCCTCTGCCCTCCGCCGTCTACTAATTTCTTTCCACGATCTCAAAGCCGCCCAGCGTTTCCTGAATTATGCGCGCGACCTCGACCCCTCGACCTTGAAAGTCTACGACCTTCGTATCCTCGAGAAGGCTAGCGAACACGGCAAGAAACCCGACCTCTTCATCCGCAAACTCGGCAAAGGCCTTGCCGTCACCATCACCTTTAACTATGGTCGCCTAAAATCCAACAAAAAAATCCGCCAATGCCTCGAAGCGCTCCCGACCGGCACCTTCTACGTCGAAGAAACCCCCGACAACGCCGAATCTTTCCAGAGCCTCAACAACTCTCTCCTCAGCTTCCTTAATGATGATAATCGCGGCGAGCGCACCCCGATTCTTGACGACGTTTTCATTCCGAGCATGCACTTCGGCGACTTTTTGGACGGCCTGAAAAACCTTGAGAAAACCCTTGGCGCCGATTTGCCGGTTTACGGCTCGTTCGCGACTTCTAGTTACACCGTTCGCCCCGATTTCGACTGCACGACCATCGACGGCCGCAAGAAAATCGTCGATTTTCTCAAACTCTACAGTGAATTAGTTGATAATTGTCAAGGCTCAATCACCGCCAATGGCCCCGAAGGCCGCGTCAAAGCCCTCATGATGTCAAAAACCCTCGGCGTTGGCGAACGCCAATTATATAATAGCATCAAAGAGGCCTTCGACCCGCTCGGCGTCTTGAACCCCCGCGTCAAGCTTGGTGCCGACGTCCGCGACACCATCCGCCACCTCCGCACCAGCGAAAAGCGCGGCATCGTCACCCCCTAGCGCGAAAGTATGCTATAATAACGAGCGGCGAACGAAGAACATGTTAACATGTTCTTCTGAGCGCGAGGCAATTACAGTATAAATCGAAGATTTATGCTATAATAATATACTATGAAGACTACAACTAAAAAATTATCCGATACTAGGGTGGAAGTGAAGGTGACGCTCGACAGCGCCGACCTCAAGACCGCGCGCGAGCAGGCTTTGGCGCGCCTCGCCGCCAATTTGAAAGTTCAGGGTTTCCGCAAGGGTAAGGCTCCGGCCTCGCTCGTCGAGAAGAATGTTGATCCGAACGAAATCACGAATGCGACGCTCGACATTGCCGTCCGCACGACCATGCCGGCCGCTTTTGAAAAGGAGAAGCAGAACCCAATCGCCATCGAGAACGTCAACGTCACGAAATATGTCCCTGATGACACCGTTGAATATACCGCTACGGCTGACATTTTGCCAGATGTGAAACTCGGCGATTACAAGAAGTTGAAGGCAAAAATGGACAAAACTGAAGCCTCGACGAAAGATGTTCAGGAAATCCTCGACAATATCGTCAACGCTTATGCTGAAAAAGTCGTTGCGAAAAAAGCCGCGGAGCTGGGCGATGAAGTTATTATTGATTTTGTCGGCAAAAAAGACGGCGAGCCGTTCAATGGCGGCAGCGCGAAAGATCACCACTTGACTCTCGGCTCTGGCCAGTTTATTCCCGGCTTTGAAGACGGCATTGTCGGTCACTCTGCTGGCGATAAGTTCGACCTCGACATCACCTTCCCGAAGGACTACCCCGAGAAAACTCTCGCCGGTCAGCCTACGGTCTTTGAAGTTCTCGTCAAACAAGTCAACGAAATCAAAAAGCCAGCTCTCGACTCTGAGCTTGCGAAGAAATGTGGCAATTTCGAGACCATCGACGACCTTAAAGCCGACATCAAGCACAACCTCGAAATCCAAAACCAGCATCGCGCTATCGAGAAATACCGCGAAGACCTCGTCGCCGAGCTCGTTAAAGCTTCGAAAGTTTCTGCTCCGGAGATTCTTGTTCGCGACCAGCTCCGCTTTATTAAAGACGATATGACCCGCAACGCTGCCAGCCACGGCATGACTTTTGAGCAGTATCTCGAGCGCGCCGGTCAGACCGCTGAGGAATGGGAAAAGGAAGCCCGCAAGATTGCTGAAGCTCGCGTGAAGTCCTCCCTCATTCTCCAGATCCTCGCTCGCGACGAGAAAATCACCGCCAGCGACGAAGAAGTTGATGCGAAGGTTAACGAACTTCGCGACGTCTACCAGCGTTCTATCGAAGCTCTCAAAAACCTGAAGAAGCCGGAAGTTCGCCAGGATATTCGTAACCGCCTTATCATCGATAAAACCCTCGACTTCCTCGTCGAAGCGAACGGCGGCAACCAGGAAGCTATCATGAACAAGCCTGCCAAAACTTCCAAAAAATCCGCCAAAGAATCCGACACCAAGACCGAAAAGTCCGCCAAAAAGTCGGCCAAGACTAAGACCGACAAATAATCTAGCTTAGCAAAAAAGGAGCGTTCCGTCTGGAACGCCCCTTTTTGTGTCGAAACCCCTTGACCTTTCCGCCTGAGCGGAGTATAATAATACGCAGAGTTTCATGCCCGAAAGCTATTGCTGTAAGCCGGACGGCAAATATTAAAAGTTAATCAGGGAATTAAATCGTGCCAACTATCAATCAGTTGATTCGTAAGCCACGCCAGAAGTCCGCAAAGAAGTCAAAGGCTCCGGCGCTCGGCTCCATTGTTAACACGCTTAAGACTAAGCGCTATGAACAGGCTGCCCCGCTTAAACGCGGCGTCTGTCTTAAAGTCACTACCAAGACCCCGAAGAAACCGAACTCCGCGCTTCGCAAAGTCGCTCGTGTTCGCTTGACTAACGGTCAGGAAGTCTGGGCTTACATCGGTGGTGAAGGCCACAACCTCCAGGAGCACGCTGTTGTGCTTGTCCGCGGTGGTCGTGTGCCAGATCTTCCGGGTGTCCGCTACCATATCGTCCGCGGGACCCTCGATCTCCAGGGCGTTCAAGGTCGTAAACAAGGCCGTTCTAAATACGGCGCGAAGAAGGGAGAATAATCTATGCCACGCAAAGTTACTACGTCTCTCCAGCGCAAAGTTGTGCCAGATCGCAAATATCAGTCGGTCTTGGTTCAGCGCTTGATCAACAAATCTATGCTTGACGGTAAAAAGCAAGCCGCTGAGCGCGCTGTTTATGCCGCTCTCGAAGGTGCCGCGAAGAAATTGAATTCCGAAGACCCAGTTGCTGTCTTTGAGAAGGCTATCGCGAACGTTTCGCCGGATTTTGAAGTTAAATCTCGCCGCGTCGGTGGTGCTAACTATCAGATTCCGTTCCCAATTTCTGGCCACCGCCAGCAGCACTTCGCCTTCTCTTGGCTCGTCCAGAGCGCTCGCGCTCGCCAGGGCATGCCATACGCGAAGCGTCTTGAAGCTGAAATTGTCGACGCTTACAACGAAACCGGTGCCGCCTTCAAGAAGAAGGAAGACTGCCACCGTATGGCTGAAGCGAACCGCGCCTTCGCGCACTTCGCCCGCGCCTAATCCTAATCCAAGCAGCGTAAACAAGTTTTTCACAAGAAAAAAGAGCCTCCTAAGCGAGGCTCTTTTTGAGCTTACTCTCATTATAGCACACATCGCCGTAAAAGTCAATACTTCTTGTGCTAAAATCGTCAAAAATCCCCCTCTCATCCAACAAACTTATGCTATAATAAGAACAAGTATGTTCCCAAATAGATTATCATCGGCGCAAAGCCAAGCGGACACCTAGTCAGGACAGCATCAAATCCGCCACAGGGAACAATAGAAAATAAGCGAGGTAACATGACAAGGGAGGCAAAATGGTAAGACTAGCGATAAACGGTTTTGGGCGAATTGGACGCTGCGCGTTCAAGATCGCTTTCGAGCGCCGTGACGCCGAAATCATCGCACTCAATAGCCTCGGCACCCCTGAAGTTTTTGCGCATCTCTTGAAATACGATTCCGCCTATGGCGTCTATGACCACGAAGTCAGCTTCGACGACAAACACATCATCGTCGATGGCCACAAAATCCTCTTCCTCTCTGAGCCAGATCCCTTGCGCCTGCCTTGGGATAAACTAAAAATTGATACCGTCATGGAATGTACCGGCGCCTTCACGAACCCCGCTGACGCCCGCGCCCATATCAAAGCCGGCGCCCGCAAGGTTGTCATTTCCGCCCCCGCGAAAGGTCCTGGCGCAAAGACCGTCGTCCTCGGCGTAAACGAAGAGGTTGTCACCGCTGACGATGAAATCATCTCTTGCGCCAGCTGCACCACGAACTGTATCGCTCCCGCCATGAAAATCCTCGAAGACAATTTCGGTATCGAAAAGGCCATGATGACTACAGTCCACTCTTACACCGCCTCTCAGAAGCTTGTCGACGATCAGGCGAAAGACCTCCGCGAGGCCCGCGCTGCCGCCGTCAATATCGCTCCGACCACGACCGGCGCCTCGAAAGCTGCCGCCCTCACCATCCCGAGCCTCGCCGGCAAGTTCAACGGTCTCTCCGTTCGCGTTCCGTCCCTCGTCGTCTCTCTCGCTGACATTACGGCCGTCTTGAAGCGTCAGACCACCGTCGAGGAACTGAACAAGGTTTTCGAGCAGGCCGCCCGCGAGCCATATTATGAGGGCATTCTCTCCGTCAGTCACGACGCCCTCGTCAGTTCCGACTTCCGCGGCAACTCCCACTCGACTATCATCGACTTGCCGCTCACCGATGTCGTTGGTGGCGACCTCGTCAAAATCATTGCCTGGTACGATAATGAATGGGGCTATTCGAACCGCCTCGTCGAGCTGTCTGTCGATTTCGGCCGCTAAGTCAAACGAAAGTTAAGCTAAACTCAACAAAAAGCCAAGCAAAAGCCAATAATCCGCAAACAACCCAGAAACATAAGCCAAAATAAGTTAAGAAAGGAGCCAAAATGCCAGAATCCAACAACTTCCCGCCCGAATACACTATCTTTATTGCCGCCGACCATCGCGGTTTTCAGAAAAAGGAGGAACTCTTCTCGCTCCTGAACGAATGCCATGAAAACGTCCGCGCCGAAGACCTCGGCCCCGATAATTACGACGAAAACGACGATTATAACGACGCCGCCATTGCCGTCGCAAAGGCCGTCCTCGCCGAAAACGCAAAGAGCGCTACGAACACACAAAGCACCGAAAACGCCGCATACGTGAAGGCCCCTGAAACCGCCATCGGTGTTCTGATTTGCGGCTCCGCCCATGGCGTCACTATGCAAGCAAACCGGTTTAAGGGTATCCGCGCCGTGAATGTCGATTCTGTCGAGAGCGCGAAGCACGCCCGCACCAACGATTATGCGAACGTCATTTGCCTCTCGGCCGACTACCTTGACCTCGATACGATGGAAAATCTCATCAAGACTTTTTGCCACACCCAACCAATTCCGTCCGAAAACTACCAACGCCGCGCCGCCAAGCTTGATCTCGACTACGACGCTCAGACCGGAGACCACGCATAATGGCTATCATCTGCCCTGCAATTTTGACCGACGACCCGGCTGTCTTCCAAGCGCAGCTCGAAGAGTACAAAACTTTCTCGCGTCGCGTCCAGATCGACTCTTCTGACGGCACTTTTGCCCCCTCGACCACCGTCCCCTTGAACGGCGCGCAATTCCCGGAAGGGCTCAATGTCGACGTTCACGTCATGTCCGCCCGCCCTAGCGAGCATCTCTCGACCATCCTCGCCTTGAAGCCATCGCTCTGCATCATGCATGCCGAAGTCGACGACAATCTCGCTGGCCTCACGACCGAGCTCCACGCCGCCGGTATTAAAGTCGGTCTCGCTTTGCTGAAAGGCACTTTCCCAGGCAAAATTAAAGATCTCATCGCAAACGTCGACCACGTAATGATTTTTGCTGGCGACCTCGGTCATCAAGGCGGCAATATCGACATGCTCCAAATCGAGAAAGTCCCGCGCATCCGTGCGATTAAGCCAGATGTCGAAATCGGCTGGGACGGTGGCTCGAATCTCAGCAACGTCCGCTCCCTCGCTCACGCCGGCATCGACGTCATCAACGTCGGCAGCGCCCTTTCTCGCGCCGCCGATAAGTCCGCCATGTATCAGTCGCTCGTTGCCGAATCCGAGAAGAAAGGGGTACTCGTATGAGTCGCATCGTCTCTATCGGCCCCGCCTGCCAAGAAATCTATCTGATCGACCGCGACGATTTTGAGGGTCTCGAGACCGAGGGCGGTCAGTCGATTTTCGGCAAAATGATTATCGGCACCCACGTCGACATCGACAAAACTTTCTTCGGCGTTGGCGGTAGCGGCGCGAACGCCGCCGTCACCTTCGCACGTTGCGGCCACGAGACTATCTTTATCGGCAACCTTGCTCATGACGCCGCCGGCGAAAGCGTGCTCGAATGCTTCGACAAGG
>CAOQNC010000021.1:7631-8483 GCA_948511255.1 uncultured Candidatus Saccharibacteria bacterium
ACCGGCTGTTCGGTGATTCTTCTCGACGCTAAATCCGGTGAACGGACTACCTTGAGTTTCCGCGGCGCCTCCGCGAAATCGGATAATCTTTCTGCTGCCGACCTCGACACGATCCAGCCCGATTGGATTTATGTTGGCACCCTCCAGGGCAACATGGAAAAACTTCTTGAATTCTTTGAAAAAGCCCATGCTCTTGGCGCAAAAGTCATGTTTAATCCAGGCCCGGCCGAACTTAAACACCCGCAAAAACTCATCGGGCTGCTCGAAGACGTCGATGTTCTTCTTGTCAACAAGGAAGAAGCTGCTCAGATTGTTCCCGGCGTTCTCCTGACCGAGCTTCTCACCCATCTCTCGAATTATTGCGAAACAGTCATTATCACAGATGGATCAATGGGCGCCATCGCCACGAATCACCAAGATACTTATCGCCTTGGCGTCTACGAGCAAGCCCACGTTCGCGACGCGACTGGCGTCGGCGACGCTTTTGGCTCCGGCTTCTTGGCGGAATTTGCGAGGAGCGGTGATTTCGAGAAATCTCTCCGCTTCGCCTCCGCAAACGCCTCGAAAGTCGCCCAAAGTTATGGCGCCGAAACCGGCATTCTGACCGGCGAAGAAGATTTTCATCTCATGCCGTTCCAGAAAGTCGAAGATTTGGCTGGCTAGACTTAATAAATAATATATACAGAAAGGGAATTATGCTCGACGAAGAAATCCTCAAACAACTCGAACAAGCCGATATTGAACGCGCAAAGGCTTATGCTAATGACTTGGAGCGTGGCCTCAAAATCGTTCGCACTTATCCGCAAGGCGTTACGATTTTTGGTTCCGCTCGCCTCGACCAGGATAATAAAT
>CAOQNC010000021.1:8493-9948 GCA_948511255.1 uncultured Candidatus Saccharibacteria bacterium
TCCTCGCCCAGAACGGCCATGCCGTCATCACCGGCGGCGGCCCCGGCATCATGGAAGCCGCAAACCATGGCGCCTTCGAATATGGCGGCCGTAGCATCGGCCTGAACATCACCCTCCGTCACGAACAATTCCCGAACCCCTACCTGACCGATACTATGCAGTTCAAATACTTCTTCGCCCGCAAAGTCATGCTCGCCATGTCCGCGAAAGTCTACGTCTTTTTCCCGGGCGGCTTCGGCACCCTCGACGAACTTTCCGAGATTATTATCCTCATGCAAGAAGGCAAAATGCCGAAAATGCCCGTCTTCTTCTTCGGCAAAAGTTTCTGGCGCCAGCTCGACAAGTTCTTCCATAGCAAAATGCTCCCGCTCGGCCTCATCTCCAAGAACGACCCGAAGATTTACAAACTGACCGACGACGTCAACGAAATCGTCAAAGCCGCCAACAAAATCGGCCATCCGCCCATCAAGACGAATTATTACGACGGTTTCAGCGCTCAGTCCGACATTCCCGATCTCCCGAGTCACGAGCAGCTCGTCAAATAACCCCGGTACGCAAAGTAATTGCGATACTGGCTAAAGGTTCATGCTATAATAAAAGGTGCGCCCTCTCCCTCATGCACCGGGAGCGCACCTTTCGTGATTAGTTATTGCTAAGACCATAGACCGTCGCCCCTCGAACCAGCTTCAGAATCTCTCAGAAAGGAGGCACTTTTTGTGTACTCACCCATCGCAGACCAGTGTTTGCGCGTCATGACCGCCGCCGAAGGCTGCCAAATTCCGACACTCGACGTCGTCCGCCAGCTGCCAATTATCCAGATGAGTCTCGCCGAGATTTATCGCTCCAGCGAAAAGAGCCGTGCAAGCGCCCATGGCGTTTTGCGCGAATCCGCCATCCCTCAGCCGAAATGCTGTCCGGACTTCGGGCGGAAGCTGCCAAAAATCATTACCGGCGAGGACGAGAGCTGGCAACTCTGGCGCGTCGACTTCTATGTCGCCCGCCTGCAGCTCTATTACGTCGAGTCTGCCGTCCGCAGCGAAGGCTACCACTTGACCGGCGGCACCGCCCTAGACTCTATCGGCCACTTCCGCAGCTGCGCCGCCGCCTACCTCGTCTCGCCTGTCGCTCTCGGCCTCAATTTCGACCTCCCCGAACTCGATTGGCATATCAGCTACGACATGAACTGCAGCTCAAAGAATGGTTCCCACTCCGTACGCTTCGTCGAGACCTTCGGCGGAGCCCCGTCTGGCAACTTCGACTACAGCGTCCCGTCCGTCGAGTCGTTCCAGCCCGAAGCACCCTATTGGCTCTAACTATCACCCCAGAAAACCGTCCAGTCACCTCGAGCGCTGGGCGGTGTTTTCGACCCAAGACCGTTAAAAACTATCAAAAACGCCAACTCCGCTCAATCGTAGCCGACCCTAGCTCGACCGCCGCCCCGCCTGCTGAATTCCC
>CAOQNC010000022.1 GCA_948511255.1 uncultured Candidatus Saccharibacteria bacterium
CTCGACGTCAGTATGGAGGACTTTGACGGATTCGCCTTTTTTCAGGCGGCCGCGGAAGATTTTGCCGATAGCGTATTTGCCGAGGTAATTATCGGCAGCGAGAGCCGCGACGAGGAGCTGGGCACCCTTATCGGCAGCTTCATCGATTTTCGGAGCGGGGATGTCGTTGATAATAGAGTCGAAAATGACATGGAGATCGTCGTCGAGGTCGGTCGTCTTGCCAGCCTTGCCGTCGCGGGCGACAGCGTAATAAATCGGATAATTCAGCTGAGATTCGTCGCTCGCGAGCTCAAGGAAGAGGTCGGCGATTTCGCTTTCGACTTCGTCGATGCGGGCGGCGGGTTTGTCGATTTTGTTGATGATGACGACAGGTTTCAGGTGGAGAGAAAGAGCCTTCTGGAGGACGAATTTCGTCTGAGGCATCGGGCCTTCCTGAGCGTCGACGATAAGGAGGACGCCGTCAGCCATGTTCAGGGTGCGCTCGACTTCGCCGGAGAAATCGGCGTGGCCTGGGGTGTCGATGATGTTGATTTTGTAATCTTTGTAGTAGACGGAGGTCTGCTTCGCGGTGATTGTGATGCCGCGCTCGTGCTCCTGGTCCATGGAGTCCATGATGAGAGTCTGGGACATCTCGGCTTGATTGTCGCGGAAAGTGTGAGATTGCTTCAAAAGAGCGTCGACGAGGGTGGTTTTGCCGTGGTCGACGTGAGCAATAATAGCGACGTTACGAATATTATTTACCATATCTTTCTATTGTAGCACACCTTAAGCGTTTTGTCAATAGTTTTGTGGGTTTAGAAGGTGGACTGGGCGCGTTTGTTCTTGCGGCGCTTCGCGAGACCGAGGATGAGCCAGATAAGACCGAGGGCGATGAGAAAAATGATGAGGATGGCGAGCCAAATCGGGCAGACAAGGAGGAGGTGCTCGAAGGTATGGGTCTGGTCAAGGAAGACGACGGTCTGAGTGACGCGGTAGAGGCCGATCGGGAAGGTGCCGGTGTCGGCGAGGTTCCAGTTCAGGACGCTGGTGCGGGTGGTGCCGGGGAGGACAATGAGGGTTTCGGTGAAGGGGGAGGATTCGCCGTCTTCGGTCGGCTGGAGGATTTCGTTGTTGGTGAAGAAGTTACGAATCGAGAGGGTCTGACGGGCGTAAAAGTCGACGTTGCCGTCGTTTTTGATGGTGCTGACGGCGGAGAGGGTACCGCCGAGGACGAGACTAGGGAGGTCATGGGCGGTCAGCTCGGCGGATTCGCGCAGTTCCCCGCCGGTGACGTGGCCGTAAAGGACGGCGGCGGCACGGACTTGGACATCGAGGGGGGAGTCGCGTTCGGCATCATCTTCCTGCTCGTCGTCGCCTTGTTCGTCGGAAGATTGAGAGTTATCGGAGGAAGCGGGGGATTTGGCAAGGGAGTTTTGGATCATGATGGCGGCGTATTGACCACCGCTCGGAGCATCAGCGGGGACGTCGACGACAAACTTCGCGTCGGCGGACTGGCCGGGCTCAAGACGATAGGAAGATTCGGGGAAAGTGAGCCAGTTCTTGAGGTTGGTATAGGAACTGTCGGTCGAAAAGTCGGGGTCGTAAGAGTCGTCGTTGACGTGATAAGGGGCGGCTTCGAGGGTGAAATCGAAGGCGAGGCGGCCGACATTGGTGACGGTGACAGAGCCTTCGTATGGTTCGCCCGGGGTGAGCTCGATGACCTGCTCGGAAGGGCTGATAGACATGACGAGGTCGCCGACTTCGAGAGCGGCGACCGGGGTCAGGGTGGGGAGAAATAGACCTAGAAGCAGGGCGGGGAGAGTGAGGAGATAGAGGAGTTTTTTAGGCATATTTTCCTTGTTATTATGGCCGATGAGGCTCGGGGTTAGTTGGCGGTGGTGGCGGTGACGGTCACGGTCGTGGAATAGGTGCCGCTGGGCTGACCAGAGGCGACGCCGATACCGTATTTGAAATTGGTTTCCTTGTTTTTAGCGTTAGTGCTGCCGATAGTACCGGTGTAGAAAGTGGTCGGGGTGGTCGTGATGGCGGTGTAGGCGCTGGCGGCGGTGCCGTCGGCGTTGGCTTTCTTGATACCCCAGCCGCTTTGGTCGGTCGAGACGTTAGCGGTGGCGGGGATGGTGTGGCTGGAGTTCGAGCTACTGACGAGGGCCGGCTGCTCGGCGCTGAGCTGGATGACGTAGTTCTTGTTCGAGCTGACGAAGACAGAGAAGTTGCTTTCCTTGACGGCGGCGGTCGAAAACTCGAGGGCGGCCGGAGTCGTGACAGAGTCGATCGTCAAGGTCGGGTTGACGGTGACGGAGAATGTACTAGATCGCTGCGCCTGAGTGGCGGCGAAAGCTTGGCTGCCGGACGCGAGCGGCAAGAAGGCGACGGCCGCAAGAGTGAGGGCGCTAGTGCCGAAGAAAAGTTTTTTGATGATCTTTCCCATGAGTGTTTCCTATTACGTTAAACGTGGTTAATTTTTGTTTTACATGACTTTTATGCTTCTATCATACTAAAAGTTTATGGTTTTGGCAAGAGTTTTTTAGGGTTGATTTTTTTAGGGTTTTTGATATAATGGGGTCAGTTCCATGCGCCTGTGGTGGAATTGGTAGACACGCTACCTTGAGGTGGTAGTGGCGATTTTAAGCTGTGCTAGTTCGAGTCTAGTCAGGCGCACCAAAAGGTCGTTACTCCAACCGCACCCAAAAAATTTTTGAATGCGATTGGAGATGACGGACAGGAAATCCGTGAGTGCTTCGGCACCGCGGATTTTTTGTTGGTTAAACTGGGCAACCAGGGTAGAGATCGGCTCAACTACCGTCTTGAACGGTTCGCGGAACTCTGCCGTGACCCGCCCATCCGATTCGATCCATAACTTTGAGAAAATTGCTTGGTTCATCATTCGTTTGATGTGGTCGCTGGCCAGACGATAGGTTTTGCCGCAGTCCTCAATCAAGTCCATCGCGTCCGATAGACAGTTTAGCATAATGGCAGATGTATGCTCGTGAGCCTTTATCTGACTTTCGACTGCCGCCAGCTGTTTGGCGATTTTCTGCTGTTCGCTTTTCATGAGATCGAGCGGAATGGCATCGTTATAGTGTGCCTCTAACAGCTTCTTACGTTTGCGTTCCAGTTTGTCCTTCTCCCGCCTAAGTCCGTCCAGCTCTGTTGCGTATTTTTCTTGCTCCGCTTTAATGCGATCAGCCAGGAAGTTCTCCATGAACACTCGGACTGCGGGCGGGAAAGAATATCGGTCATAGATTTGTTCTACTTGGCGTTCGACCTCGTCGATCAAAACAGCTTTCTGCTTACAATTTGTCACTTTGTTATGCCGCCCACCGCAGACGAAATAGGGGTAGCGGACGCCAGAGCGAGATTTTGTATAGTTGATAAACATCCGCGACCCGCAGCTATGACAATAGAGACTACCCTTGAGAAAATGCGGATGTTCCCGGGTGCGCTCACCGTTGATATGGGACGCGAGAACGTCCTGCACCTGTTGCCATGTTTCCCGATCTATAAGTGCTGTGTGGTTTCCGGCGTGTTCCGCACCTCGATAGGTCACTACGCCAGTATAATAAGGGTTCGCTAATACGTTGTAGAGCGCTTTTCTGTCGATTGGAACAGATGGGATTTTAGGAGTGGCACGAGTTGTAAGACCGCAAGCTGCCAAGTGCTCCGCTAAATCGTTCACCGTCCAGTTCCCGGTCGCGTATTCCTCAAACGCCAGCTTTATCAGCGGAGCGCGCTGTTCGTCCAGCACAACTGTCCGCTCTTCGCGCCCTTTATCATCCACGCGATGGACATTAAGATAGCCAAGGGGCGCACGAGTAATCGTGCCACCGTTTTTGACTTTTTCTCCCATACCTTTCTTGACTTCGTTCGCTAAGTTCTGCGAGTAGAACTCAGCAATAGAGCTCATGATGCCATGGAGCAACATCCCCGCCGGTGTATCGTCGATACTCTCCGAGACAGACACCAACTGGACTCCGCATTCTCTCAGGGTGCGCATGATGTCGATGTCGTCGCCTCGGTTCCGCGCCAGACGGTCGACTTTATGAACGATGACATAATCCACTCGGTCAGCGTTCTCTTTCACATACTCTAGCATCTTCTGGAGTTCCGGGCGGTCAGCGGACTTGGCGGACGCACCTCGGTCAACAAACTCTTTACCCACAATCGCCCCCATCGAGAGGGCTTTTCTTTTGTTCGCCTCACGCTGGGCGGGGATAGAAAATCCCTCGTCCGCACCGCCACCGCGCTCGGCTTGCCCCCGTGTCGATACGCGAAGGTAGGACACGGCAAACTTCGGCGTCATGCTGGCGGCAAGCGTCTGTATCGGATTATCTGTAGAAAAACTCACCTAAAAGGCCTCCTTTCGCAGTTTTCCATAACCATTATAACTCTGGTGACCCCTATAAGCAAGGGACGCCAGCCATCGTTATCTCTTTGTTAATATATACGTAATTCCGTGGTGTTCCTTTGAAGCCAGCCCGCCGGAGCGGGCTGGTATTGCGGCAAAATCACCGCTATAAGGTGCTACGCCTGTTCAATTTTACAGGTCATTCCGTCCACTTGGATAATACGGTAGTTTTGGTTTTGCCAGCGCACTGTCACGATACGAACGCCATTATATTCGTCACTGCGCTGTTCGTCCGACAGAATTGTGCCAGAAGAAGTGAGCCATGCGGCGAGTCCCTCCAGAAGATTACAGCCTTTCGCAAACGGAAGTGTCGGACTCGGCGGCGGTGGCAACCGTTTCCGGTTTCTCCTGCGCAACCTCCGCTCTGGGGGAGGTCCCGCCAGCCAACTGCTGTTGCCCGTGAGGTTGCGGAGCAAGAGCGTCCGCGCTGTCTGGTATTCGGGACCGATGAACCCCAACCGGATCAGGAACACCCGCATCGTGAACTTGTCGTTCGTGATGGCGCGTTCTCTGGCGACCACCCGCTTCTGGCGCTTTGCCATGTCGCAGATACCGACAATCAGCTTAGTGTAAGCATCGACCTCGCCCTCCAGCCCATCTAGCGTGAACCACGGGAACCGCAGCTTGTTCTCCAGCACTTCCACGTCTACTGTGTCCGTGCCGAGTGCCCGCTTGAACAACTCCGCTTTGCTGGCGATGATTTTCTGGAGGTTGTCCAGAGCCGTAGCGGAAAACCCCGCCCTCGGCAGCTCCACCGTGAAAGTATTGTCATTCTCAGGCGTATAGCCACGCTCTCGGAGCCGGGAAACCAGTTCCCGCACATCTTCCGGGCTGGTGTTGTCGGGATAGTTCAAAGTGCCATTTTTGTCCACGCTGTAAAAGTCGATGGCATAAGTGAAGGTTGGCGCTCCCTGATAGACAGCGGGCTTGCCCAAAATCTCGCTGATAGTCTGAACCAGGGCTTTTCTGGCTGCGCCGGTGAGGTTGTAACGGACACTCATTCCGCTCCCTCCTCTCCAGCGTCTCCGGTGAGGATAAAGTTCACATATCCCCGCCGATGCTCCTCCAGATAAATCACCAACTCGCAGAATCCCATGCGGTTGGCAATCACCTGGACTGTGCGGGTGTCGAGCATATTCGTCTCGCCAGAGTCGCGGATGACCAAAATCTGCTCTCTCACAGTTTTGTTCATTCTGCCGCCTCCTTTGAGCCTCTCACGGCTTTCGCCAGAATGCTGCTGTCGAACCCCGCGCCCTCATATCCCTCGCGGATGGTGTTGAGGTATCCCAGAGAGGGTGCGCCGTAGGGGTGGCCCTTTTCGTTCATGATGTAAATCATGGCGTAGACCCGCCTACCGTTCACGGTGATCCGCAGCGTTTCCTTGCGGTAGAGGTGGGGCCATCCTTCGTAACGGTCAAGCGCCCGCTCATCCTGGGGCTGAATCCGCCAGACCAGCACCGGCACCTCGCAGCCCCGCTCCCGTTCCACTGTCGCCACGGCTCCGCCATTCCCGCCCCGGAACCACAGCCGCCAGCCGCGCAAAGTAGCCGCTCCCACCACTTCCGCTGTCGGACAGCGGTGCGCCATCTGCTCCAGATTGAGGTTGGAGCCGTAGGCGATGTAGAACTTGCTTTTAGGTTTCATGTTCTTCTCCTCCATTTCTGATGTGGCTGCGCACATTCTCGCGGGAACCGTAACGCCAAGCGGCATTTCCAGACAAATGCTGGTAAAGATGCTCCCGGCAACTTTTGAACTCATCGCCAATAAACCCGATCCGATTGAGATAAGTCCTCATAGCGAACCGTTCATTTTCCTCCTGGACTTTCCGGTAGCTAGCACTTTTCTGCGTCAGAGCCTGATGATTCAGCGCCAGAGCTAACACGACATAAGCGCGGATTTTTCCGGCGTGAAGTGTGCCATTGAACCCCCTGAGTTCCACCGTGTGATGCCCGTGGAAGAAACTGTGGAGATTAAGAAAATGGTAACGGCTGTTGTGGTAGTGCTGGTTACGGTTTTCCCGATAGCCCTCATACCAGATGTTCTCAATACCGGCAAAGGTTTTGGGCTTCGCCTGATTCAGCCGGTGAACCAGCCAGGTGTCCATTTTCTTACAGTAGCGCATCCGCTCCGGTTCAATCTGTAGAGCCTTGTAGAACAGATCGTTATGACTGGCAATAATGTTCACAAAGTTGCGGATGCTCCGAGGCGTATGGTTGGAGCCGTCCAGATGGATGTGGATGCCGCAGGATGGGTTAGCGAACCCACCGGCCTTGCGGAGTCTCCGCACCAGACCCTGTAGCGTGTCGATGTCCTCCCGGTAAAGCAGCACCGGACTGACCAATTCCACGCTATACTTTCTGGATGCGTCGACAATGCAGCCTTCGCTCCGATGCTGACAGGTGAGACTGCCATCATACATGAACTTCCAGACCCGTCCGTCCCGCGCCGTGATTTGATAGGTATCGTAGTAGTCGCCAAGTTTGGAAATGGTGCCGCCCAGATATTTCGCGGCGGCCTTTGCCGCTTGGCAGCGGGTAATGCCTGTGAACTCGATTTCTATGCCAAAATGATTGGTAAACAACTGTTTTGCCCTCCTTTCCGCACGATGTGTTTTATAGAGGGCATCCACGGATGCGCCTCCATTGGAACACGCACCGTGCCGCCAGATTATTTGCCTATTTTGGCGAATTGACCTCCTTTCTCGTTATTTTTGTGTCCTGGAGCGGCAAACTATCCGTTGGCGATACAGATGACCGCCGCTCTCGGTGACACTTTGGGGGATTTCATGCCCACGGATGGGCGGTGCTATCAGGTCATATCGTCCCCCTTTCCCTCGTCATGAGATTTCTGTGTGGTCTTTTCCTCTGCTTCTTTTTTCTGCGCGATGCTCATCGCCACAGCGATCAGCGCCCGCGCCAGCTTTTCGACATCAGGATTTTCCCGGAACTCCGGCGTAACTTTCACGTCATGGGATGCCATCGGTCGCCCTCGCTTTCTTTTCTCCATCACGCCTCCTCCTTTTTTGCCTTTTCTAGCGATTCTGAGGCGTTTTTGGCCGCTTTATCTGCGGAGGCAGATGCTTTAGCGGAATCTTCCTGCCGCGCCTCGTTCGGCTTTCTACGCGCTTCAGCGGCTATCCGCTCCTCCGCCAGTCTACAAAATGCCAGGTTGATTTCCACGCCAATATAGTGTCTGCCGTTCCGTTTGGCGGCGAGACCAGTGGTGCCGCTGCCGAAGAACGGGTCGAGCACCACCCCTCCAACCGGACAGCCCGCCAGAATACAAGTTTCTGCCAGCTGCGGCGGGAAGGTCGCAAAGTGTGCGCCAGAGTATGACGTAGTATTGATGTGCCAGACATCCCGCTTGTTGCGGTGGGTCGGCAGTTCTTCCTCAGAAACACCAGCCTCACGAGGGCGATTGATAGCCTGTAAGGTCTGCCCCGGCACCCGTTCAGCATATTTATTGCTGCCGCTGCGTCCACTGCGCATCCTGACCAGTGTCGAGGGCGCGATTGGTTCGGCAATAGCGGCGCGGTCAAAATAATAGTTCTTGGATTTGCTCAGTTGGAAAATGTGTTCATAACTTCGGCTACAGCGGTCGGTGACGCTCTCTGGCATGGCGTTGCCCTTCTCCCAAATGATGTTGCTGCGCAGATACCAGCCATCGCTCCGAAGCGCCAAGGCCAGCCGCCACGGGATACCCAGCATGTCCTTCCGCTTCACGCCCTGCTGGGGTCGCTTACAGTAGGTGTCGGCAATGTTCAGCCAGAAGGTGCCGTCCGAACGGAGCACCCGCTTCACTTCGTGGAATACTTCGACCAACCGTTCTATATACTCCTCCGGTGTAGCTTCGCGCCCAATCTGTCCCTCCGCTTCATAGTCTCGCAGAGCGTAGTAAGGCGGCGATGTTACGCAGCAATGGATGCTGTCGTCTGGCAAGGTCTGGAGAACAGCGCGGCTATCCCCAGCCAAAATAGTGTCAATCGGAATCGTGATTTTCTCTAGCATAACGTCCCTCCTTCGCCGCCCTGACAGACCAGCGCCCACAGTTCGTCCTTCGTGATGACCGTAAACAGCCGAGGTTGCTTGTCAAAGGCTTCTCTGATATGCTTAATCAATTTCTCTTTCCGCTCCACAGTCGGCACGATCCAGACCGTGAGCGGGAACACGCCCGCCTCCTGCTGTTCCAACCCACTGCGGTAATACTTGTGGTAGCGTTCACACTTATCCACCACCTTAGAGGGCGACTCGGTAGCGAGGTCTACCTCAATGAACCATCTGTCCTCATACTGCCCGGACATCGTAATCGCAAAGAGGTCGGGTTTGAGCGACAGCATGGAACCATATTCGCTGTAGGTGCGCCAGCACTCCGGCTCCGGCTGGAGGGCAGTCAGTTTCATGCCGTGCTGCTCTCGACAGATTTCCGTCAGATGGACAGCCACTTCCGCCACTGCCAGCGAGTGCGCGAGAAAGTAGGGGCTCGGCTCGAAGAACCGCCTCGCCGGGCTGGTGGTCTGTTCGTGGAGACGGAGCAGCCGCTCCCCGGCGTGGGTCAGATGCCAGACCAACCCGCCGGAACCAGCCCGCACCCCACCGATGCGGCGGGCGAGATGGTCGACCAGCCCCAACCCCCGGAGCCGCTTCAGAGCACGGGCGGCGGCACGATGCGCGGCAGTCGGCGTGGCGGCAGTGTAGAAATACAACCGCTGGATTTGCCCAGTCAGGAGGTAGCGGTAGCGTTGGACAGCGGTGAGAATGTCTCTGTCCCTCTCACTGAGTGCGGCGGCGGTTTCCACCAGCTGCTGGTGGGTGAGGCGGCGGCGCTCCTCCCCGGCGATAGCTGGAGAAGAAATGGAATTGGTAAAAGAGTCGTGAACCATAAACTTGGAAAAGTCCGGTGCGGTGCGGCTTTCCCAGCTTTCTTCACCCTCTTGAGGTGTCGTGCGGTTTGACATTAGCGTTTCCTCCTTCCGATAGGCGTTTCCCCGGCATCACCGCCTAGGGCGCTGTGGTTAATAATGGTTTTGAGGTAGTTTTCCTCGGTTTCTCCGGCTGGTGTGCCGTAAGTTCTCATGCTCCGGGCGTAGAGCTCCGCCGGGGCGCGGAGAGGTGGCGGTGGCGGCAAAGTCCGCCCCATCACCCAGCCGGTGCTGCGCCCTCCAGCTTGGAACGATGTATAAATCTGGTATCGGGGCAGCGTCATAAAATCCTCGGCAGTGAGTTCCGGAGCCATCGCCGCCATATCCTTTGCGTCCTTACTGTTCAACCCGAATACTATCTTGTTGCGACAGTTAGCATCTACCCCCGCACGGATTTCTGGTGGCAACTGGTCGCGGTATTGGTGTGCCAGCGTCATCCCGACACCCAGCCCCCGCGCCTGTGCCAATGCATCGGACAAATCCGTGGGGAGGCTGAGGTAATCTTGGAGCTCATCTATAAAAAC
>CAOQNC010000023.1 GCA_948511255.1 uncultured Candidatus Saccharibacteria bacterium
AAACTCAAAGTGTCGACTGGGTTGGAAACGACGAGAAAAATGCCGTGAAAGCCAGCGTTCATGACGGGGTCAACAATACTTTTCAGAATGGCGGCATTTTTGCGGACGAGGTCGGTGCGAGTTTCGCCGGGTTTCTGGTTTGCCCCAGCAGTAATAATACAGATATCACAATCACCAGCGTCAGCGTAGGTGCCGGTCTTGATGCGCAAGAAACTGGGCGAGACGGCGAGCGCATCGGTCAAATCCATGACTTCACCCTCGGCATCCTCGGTGTCGATATCGGTTAGTATTACTTCTTTGACGGGGGTGCGCTGATTCAAAAGCGTAAACGCAATGCTCGAGCCAACATTGCCCGTCCCTACAATCATAATTTTACCACTCATATTACTACTATTTTAGCACGCTTGATGAGTTTTCGAAAAGTCGATTTTAGACATCGTACATAAAAATAGCCTCCGTTCTTGGAGGCTATTTCTGGGTTATTCGTTGCGATCTTTGATGATTGGGAACGGAACGGCTTCGCGGCCGCTGACGCCTTCGAGGAGCCAGAAGTTACGCTCGGAGTTACCCCAACCGCAAGCGGGGGGCATACCATATTCGAGCATTTCCACGAAATCCATATCAAGCATCTGCGCCTCATCGTCGCCGGCGTCGCGCATAGCCTGTTGCTCTTCAAAGCGCTCGAGCTGGTCAATCGGGTCATTCAACTCGCTATAGCCATTACCCATTTCGGTACCGGCAATAATCGGATGGAAGCGCTGGGTGACGAGCGGGCGTTCAGGAACGATCTTCGCGAGTGGGCTGAGACTTAGCGGTTCTTCAATCAACCAGTACGGTCCAGCGGAAGTTTTGCGAATTAGCTTCCAGAGATTATCGAGCAAGCGCGAATCGGCAACCTTCGGGTCAATCTGAGTGCCGTTCTCTTTCAGGATCGCGAGAGCTTTTTCGCGGTCAACATTGAAAACGTCGATGCCGAACTTATCCATCAAGAGGTCGGCATATTTGACGCGCGGCCATTCTTGGTCAAGATTCACTTCGAAGCCACCGACATTGAATTGTAAAGTGCCCCAAGTCTGCTCGGCAACATGCTTAATCATCGCCTCATAGAGTTCCATGCCATCTTCGTAGTTTTCGTAAGCGGCGTAGGATTCCATGGCGATATGTTCCGGCAGATGTTCGTCGTCGACACCTTCGTTGCGGAAACGAGGGCCGATGTCGAAAACTTTGTCGAAACCGCCACCAAGCAAGCGTTTGAGCGGGAGTTCCTGGGAAATGCGGAGATAATAGTCCTCGTCGAGCGCGTCCATGTGCGTCACGAAAGGATTGGCATCGGCGCCACCGGTCGTGCGCTCGAGGATCGGAGTATTAATTTCGATGAAGCCGTGGCTGGTGAGGAAGTCGCGAGTAGCCTGCCAGAACTTTGAGCGGCGGACGAGACGCTCGCGAACTTCGGGGTTGACGTTCATATCAACATAACGGCGGCGATAGCGCTCTTCCTTGTTGGTCAAGCCGTCATAGCCTGGAAGCGGACGCAGAGACTTCGTGAGAAGGCGCAAGGAGTTCGCAAAAACGGAAATCTCGCCGGTGCTAGATTTGCCAACTGTGCCAGCTGCTTCGACGAAGTCGCCGGTATCGAGAAGTTTAAGCTGCTTGACGCCAAAATTGCCTTCCGGAATGTCGTCAACGGTTTGCATAAAGACTTGCACTTCGCCGAAATAATCGCGGAGCTTGACGAAGGCGATTTTGCCAAAGGAGCGGATTGCCATGATGCGGCCAGCAATACAAACTTCTTGGCCGTCTTTTTCGTCAAAGTGGTCGACGATGGTCGAGATTTTAGTGTTACGGTGTGATTTTGCGGGGTATGGATCAATGCCCATTGCGCGGATTTCGGCTAATTTACGAAGCCGTTCGTCGCGATAATCGCTAAGTGTAGTCATAATTTATTCCTTTTAAGTTATTTGGTCGACCTTTAAGTTGTCGAGAAGTTATATTTAGCTAACGTTCTTGATGGTAACTTTCTTGCCGTTGAAGTCGAAACTTTCACTGACTTTGCGGCCGAGAAGTTCTTTGCCAATGGGAGATTCGTGAGAGATCTTGCCTTCGAGCGGGTTAGCTTCGACCGGGCCGACGACGGTATAAGTGAACTTTTTGCCACTCATGGTGATTTCGACGGTTGAGCCGATAGAAACTTTGTCGGTCTTTTTCGGGGCTTTAATCAAGACGGCATTTTTGAGAGTTTCTTGGATTTCGAGAATGCGATTCTCGACAGTTTTTTGCTCAGCGCGAGCATCGGTGTATTCTTGGTTTTCAGATAAGTCGCCGAAGGCGCGAGCGGTAGCAATGCGCTCAGCAATGGCGGGACGCTGGGCAATAAGTTCAGCTAATTCATTTTCCAGCTCAGTTTTGCCAGCTGGCGTAAGATTGATTGTCTTTTTCATAACTCTTAAAGTTTATTATGGTTGATAGATCTTGTCAATATTTATTCTGCGAGTAAACTCTGTTCTTGTTTATTAAAAGTCCTAGAAGTGAAGGTTACTAAGCGAGAAATCTTTGGCAGGAAGTTCGCGAGTTTCGCCGGTGGCACGTTTCGTAACTTCGATGATGCCCCTTTCTAGGTTGCGGTCGGAGACGATGATCCGATACGGAATACCGAGGAGCTCGGCGTCGGCGAATTTTTCGCCAGGACGGAGGTCGCGGTCGTCATAGAGTATATCCTCTTCGTGGCCTTTGTAAAGTTCCTCGGCGAGTTTCGTGCCTTCATCGCCGATGTTAACGAGATAATATTTGTACGGGGCGATGTTTTCCGGCCAGACAAGGCCTTTGTCGTCGGCAAGTTTTTCAGCGATGACGCCCATGACGCGAGAGACACCGATACCATAGCAGCCCATGAACACGGTTTTGCGGCCGCCGTCTTTATCATTGAAGGCAAGGTCGAGCGGGGCGGAATACTTTTCGCGGAGAGTGAAGATGTTGCCGACTTCGGCGGCGCGGGCGGATTTTAGCTCTTCACGTTTGACGCCGAGATCCTGGAGAACTTCATCATTCAAAACTTCTTCGTTCAAGACAACGGACTTATCCTCGTTGAAATAAATTGTATCTTCGCCGACTTCGGTGATAGTCTGGAACTCATGACTATATTTCGAGAAAACGCCGCCGCTCGCAAAAGTCTGGAAGGTGTCGCCGCCAATGCCGAGGCGGCCATAAATGCGCTTATAGGCTTTTTCGGCTTCATGATAAAACTTATCATGCGATTCTTCATCGGTCGAATAACTATAAAGGTCTTTCATTAGGAATTCGCGGGTGCGCATAATGCCGGATTTAGCGCGGAGTTCGTTGCGGAACTTGGTCTGGAATTGATAGACATAAATCGGCAGGTCTTTATAGCTAGAGACATAGGACTTCAGCATGTTCGTCATCGGCTCTTCGTGGGTCGGGGCGAGACCGAGTTCGCCTCCGGCAGCGAGCTGAGTCCGGAACCAGATGTCCATTTTTTCAATATCCCAGCGATCGGTTTTCTGCCATGGCTCGGGGTTTTGAAGGCTAGACATGAGGACTTCCTGGCAGCCGATTTCGTTCAGCTCTTCGCGGATGATTTTTTTGATATTTTCGAGCACACGCAGACCGAGCGGCAAGTAATCGTAGATGCCGGCGAGTTCTTTATGAATATATCCAGCGCGCAAAAGAAATTGGGCGCCGCGAGCCGCTTCGTCCTTCGGGGCGGTGCGGAGGGTCTTGGTGAAAAGTTTACTAAAACGCATAATGGGTATATTATAGCATAAACCTTCGGTTTATACTGTAATTTCCTCGCGCTCGGAAAACATGCAAGCATGTTTTCACTCACTGCTCGTCATTGTAGCATAATTTAGGTTTTAGAGGGCGATATATATTGCGTAGAAGGCGATGCCGTTGGAGAGGATATGAAGGAGCATGCCGCTCCAGATGGTGCCGGTGATTTCACGAAGGCCACAGAGAATGACACTGAGGATGAAAACGCTGATGCCGACGTTGAGTTGACCGTGGAGAACGGCGAAAAGAATTGAGGTAAGGAAAATGGCGAGGGGGATTTTGAACTTGTTGCGGAGCTTGCCATAGAGCCAACCGCGCATGATAAGTTCTTCGGCGATTGGAGCGATGAAAACGATGGCGAGCATGGCAAAAATGCGGTCGCTAGTAGTAATAAAATAGCCGTTGAAGCCGACATTTTGCTCTTGGTCGGCATTGAACCAGGGGAAGCTAGTGAAGATGTTGATGATAACGTTCGTGAGAATGGCGTAGGCAAAATAAGCGATAGGCGCGAGACCGATATCGACGAAAGTTGGCCAGCCAGCAACGCCGAGTTCTTCGGGATTGGTCGAGAAAAGTTCGTCGGTCTCCGCGGTAGGCTTTGCGACTACCCGGGGGGCTTCGATGGCTTTCTCGGCTTTAGCAGGATTGAGGCGAGCTTGGCTGGCGGGTTTTAGATCGCCTTTAGCATTATGGTTTCGCCGGTAGAGTGCGGCGAGCCTCGGAGGAACGAAGATGACGAGGATGAGTGCCAATGCATTATATAATATATAGTAAATAAATGTCCAGAATGGTTCGGTGAAGCTCTCGCCGAGAATCCAAATCATAGGGTAAACAATGATAAATTGACTGGCGGTGATTGCGAAAGCCGTCCAGGCGAGGACGAAAATGGCGTAATAGACTTTTTGGCGGGTTGGAAGTTTGAACTTAGGAGATTTTTTGGTTTTTGAAGAAGTATTGCCGGTTTTTGCGGAAGTTGTGTGGGGGTTTGCCGGTTGGGTTTTAGAGGTTTTGGGAGTTTCAGTCATGACTAGAACAACTTAATAATATCAAGGATAGTAATAATAGCGATGAGAGCCAAGAGAACCATGAAGGCGCGAGAAACGATTTTCTCCTCGGTCTCTTTGGTGAGTTTTTTGCGGCGAAGTTTGTAAATCGCGATGATGAGCCAGCGGCCACCGTCGAGCGCCGGAATCGGGAGGACGTTCATACAGGCTAGCGAAACGGAGATAAGCGCTGCGAGGAAGGCGAGATTGGAGATGCCTGTGCTGGCGAATGTCGGGAAGATTACTCCGATAATGCCGACTGGGCCAGAGACTGAATCTCCCGCGGCGGCAAGATCTTCACGACCCTCTTCGCGCACGGTGTCGTTCGGACTGAATTGGCGAAAGACGCCAGAGATTAGGTTCCAGACGAGCTGACCGAGGCTTTTGAAGGTTTCGCCGGTGATTTGGGCGGTGACGCCGAGGCCGACGATTGGGGCTGACCAGGTCGAGCGGATGAAGGTTTGGCCATAGCTTGCCATGCTGACGCCGAGAGCGTATTCAGAGTCGGCGGGGTTAAGATTGGCGGTGAGTTCTTTTTCTTCTTCGCCGCGTTTGATTTTGTATTTGACGGTTTCGCCAGCATGGCCTTTGCCGTATTGGCTGATAACGGCAGCAGAGGAAACGGTTTCGCCTTCGATAGCGATGATTTCGTCGCCGCTTTCAAAGCCAGCCTCGTCAGCGGGCGAGCCTTCGACGACTTTGTCGACGACAACGCTGCGACTGACGTCGATTCGCTGAGCATCTTGGCCGAGATAGAATTGATGTTCGAGGAATTGCGGCATGCCGGTCAAGGCGAGAACGGTCAGAATGACGAAAGCGACTAGCCAGTTCATAGCGACGCCGCCAAAGAGAATCTTTGTCTTGTCCCAGAAGCTGGCCGCGCCGAATGTTCCCTTGCGGCGATCAGCATCAGATTCCCCGTCCATTGCGCAGAACCCGCCGATCGGCAACCAGTTCAGGCTGAAAATCATGCTATCTTGAGGCTTGCTCCAATCTTTTTTCGGGATTTTTACCCATTTAAGCTTCGTGATGGGCTTGCCGTCGGCGTCGAGGAGAGGTTTACCATTTTTATCTTTTTGTTCGACTGGTTTTTTCACCCAAGCGATAGCGCGTGGAGCGAAACCAATACCGAACTCGAGGACTCGAACACCGTTTCGACGAGCCATGATGAAATGTCCAAATTCGTGCGCGACGACGAGCAGCATTAAAATAATCAAGCCGATAATAATCCCAAATACAATATTCATAGTTACTATTGTAGCACAAAAATCCGGAAGGTTAGTTCCGGATTTTGCTTATGCTAAGTTTTTAGCGGCGAGCCATTAAGTTGCGGCGAGCTTGTCAGGACTTATTTACCGAAGCGACGTTGGCGATTGTGAAACTCGTCGAGAAACTTCTGGCAATCTTCGGCTTCGATGGCCGGGAAGTGTTTATCGATAAAGAGGAACTCGGCATAGGCGGCGCGCCATAGTTGGAACCCGGAAATGCGTTCTTCGCCGGAGGTGCGGATGATTAAGTCGCAGGCCGGAACTTCGGGATGATAGAGATACTTTTCGAAGGTCTCAGGAGTGAGTTCGGTCTCGCCGGCAGCGATAGCTTTCGTCGCGGCGTCGGCAATCTCCCACTTGCCACCATAGTTAAAGCAGATACAAATCGTCTTGCCGGTGTTTTCGGCGGTTTCGGCCTCGGAATTCATGATTTTTTGCCAAAGTTTCGGCTTGACTGGCTCCGGACGCCCCATGACGACAACGCGCATGTTGTCTTTCATGGCTTTCTTGGTCAAATCGTCGATTTTCTTTTCGACTAAGTCCATCAAGTAAGCGATTTCTTCGGGCGAGCGATCCCAGTTCTCAGTACTGAAGAGGAAAAACGAAAGAAATTGAACTTCGGTATCTTTGAGTGCGTCGATAATAACTTCAACTTTGTCGAAGCCGCGCTTGTGGCCTTCGAGGGTCGGGAGGCTTTGAGCGCGTGCCCAGCGGCGATTCCCGTCGCAAATAAAACCAATGTGGGTGAGTTCGCCTGCCATTAGATTGCCATAATCTCCGCGGATTTTTCTTTGAACGCGGCATCAATTTTGTCGGTGAAGGTTTTCGTTAGTTCATCGACGGCCTTTTCGGCTTTTTTCTTCACGTCTTCGGGAAGTTCAGCGTTTTTTAGTTCTTTACGCGCGTCTTCGCGGACGTTACGAATGGCGATTTTAGCATCTTCGACTGTGGAGGAAGTGGTTTTGACAATTTCTTTGCGGCGTTCTTCAGTCAATGGCGGGACCGGCACGCGGACGACGTGACCATCATCGGACGGATTAAGACCAAGAGTGGCGTCGCTGCGAATAGCGGTAGCGATGGCTTGGATAGTGCTAGGGTCGAAAGGCGTAACCTGAAGCATAGTCCCGCCGCTTGCGGTGACGTTTGCAACTTGGTTTAGCGGCATAAACTGCCCATAAGCCTCGACTTTCACGTTCGCAAGCATGTCGGGGTGCGCCCGGCCGGTGCGAACTTTTTTCAATTCATCTTGAAAGCGCAGGACAGCGGCGTCCATTGCCTTTCGATATTCACCATCGTCAAACATAATACCTCCTCGTAGGATTATAAAGTCGGCGCCAGGATACTATAAGGCCTAGCGCCGAGCAAACTTAGCAAATTATTCGGTCACACCGAGTTCAAGGCGCTTGAATTGGCGCACGGTGATATTCTCGCCAGTCTTGGCGATAGCTTCCTTGATGAACTGAGCGACAGTCAAATTATCATCCAAGATATAAGGCTGCTCCATTAAAACTTTGTCAGAGAAAGCTTTCTTAATTTGGCCACCGATAATCTGGTCCTTCATATTCTCTGGGCCTTTGAAATTGGCTTCAAATTCCTTTTTCTTGGCTTCGAGGTCTTTCTCCGGAATATCCTCAATCGAAACGTAAAGCGGATTCATCGAGGCGATTTGCATCGCGAGCTTGTGAGCGAGATCTTTGAACTCGTCGGTCTTGGCGACGAAGCTAGTCTCGCAGTTCACTTCAACAATAGCGCCGAGACGGCCGTCGTGGACGTAGGTTTCGATGATACCTTCGCGAGTTTCGCGATCACCGCGCTTCTCGGCCTTGGTCATACCTTTTTTACGCATAGCGTCGAGAGCCTTGTCGAAATCGCCTTTCGCCTCAACGAGGGCTTGTTTCGCGTCGGTCAAGCCAACGCCAGACAATTCCTTGAGTTTTTTGATAAGTTCGATAGAGATGGCTTTGACTTCGCCAGCTTTTTCTTTGAGTTCTTGGCTCATTTGCCTCCTTTGTTAGTTTCTAGTTCTCGGACTGCCGAGAGAGATTAAGCATTTTTCTTAGCTTCGCCAGCCTTGATAGCGGCAACGAAGTAGTCGAGCAAGAGCTGGACAGACTTGATAGCGTCGTCGTTGGCCGGGATGACGTAGTTGACGTTGGACGGGTCAACGTTAGTATCGACGATAGCAAAGACAGGAATCTTCAAGGTGTTCGCTTCTTTGATGGCGTTCTTATCCTGGCAAGCGTCGGTGACGATGATAGCAGCTGGCTGCTCGGTCATGTCTTTGATGCCGCCATAGCGTTCGTTCAATAGGTCGATTTCTTCCTGGAAGCGCTGAACTTCGAGCTTCGAGTAGCGAGCTTCGAGTTCGCCAGAAGCCATACGGCGTTCGAGGTCTTTCAGCTTCTTAATCTGGCGATTGACGGTCTCGACGTTGGTCAAGATGCCACCAACCCAGCGAACCGTAACATATGGCATATCGACGGATTCAGCAGCAGCCTTAGTCGCGTCTTTGAGCTGTTTCTTCGTGCCGACGAAGAGGATTTTCTTACCGCTCGCAGCGATTTTGGTGAGTTCTGGGAGAGCCTTTTCAAGAGCTTCGACAGTTTTCTCAAGGTTAATGATGTGGCCGCCCTGGCGCTTGCTGTGGATGTATGGCGCCATTTTCGGGTGCCAGCGGCTAGTTTTGTGGCCGAAGTGCGCACCTGCTTCGAGCAGGGCTTTGATATCGATGTTTTTTGGATCGACAGTCATGGTTATCCTTTCTCTTTGCGACGGGCGGGATTTCTGGCTGTCATTGAGGCTTTATCGCAAAGCTACGACATGGCGCTCTCACCGGCGGGTTGAAATCAGGAAACCTCCCGAAGCTGTTTCGTTGATTAGTTTACCCTTTCATTATAGCGAACTTTAGTTAGTTTGTCAAATACTTCGGTCGGTGTTTTTAACAATTTCGGGGTTTACAGGTTGGCGAAAGTGTGATAAACTGGAGAAAGTTATGAGTAAAAAAGTTTCACAACCGCAAGAATATCGCTATGTTGTCTTCATGGATGAGGCAGCGAACTTTTCGTTCTTGACGCGCTCGATGGCTAAAAGTGAAGAAACGATCAAGTGGGAAGATGGTAATGAGTATCCTTTGGTGAAAGTTCAGATTTCTTCCGCTTCGCACCCGTTCTTTACTGGCGAAGAGAAGATTATCGATACCGAAGGTCGTGTCGATCGCTTCAAGGCTCGCGCTGAGCGTGCGGCGAAGTTGCGTGCTTCTCTTGGCAACAAGGTGAAAAAAGCCGAAAAAGAAGCTGTCAAGAAAGCTGAGAAGGCCGAAGCTAAAGCTTAATCTTCTTCTGCATTTAGGCGATGTTTGAAAAATCCCAGTTTTACGACTGGGATTTTTGATGAATTATAGTTTTGTGGACTGGCTCGGGAATGAACGCGCTATTCGAAGCGTTTTGTAGACTAGCGCTTTTTGGAAGATGTGAAGTCCCGCTCCAGCCGCCGCCCCGCCAAATAAGTTCATAAATCCGTTGGGCAGATTTATAAGTTCTCCGATATCGAAATTG
>CAOQNC010000024.1 GCA_948511255.1 uncultured Candidatus Saccharibacteria bacterium
CTCCACCTCCGACGACTACACCATCCGGAATACTATGTCCGGTCGCGCCCTAGATCTCGATTCCGCTCTTGTTGATGTCCGTTCCAACATCCAACTCTACAAATACAACGGCACTTGCGCCCAACGCTGGAAGCTCCTCCCCACCACCAATAACTCTTACGTCATCGCTTCTGCTTGCGATAGCGGCTACGTTATCGACATTGCTGATGGCAAAATTAACCAAGATGGCACCAACATCCAGCTCTGGTTTAAGAATGGCACTCCAGCCCAGGATTGGCAGTTCGAAGCTAGCAAATAATCATCCGAAAGAGCCGTCAGCGATAAGTTGACGGCTTTTTACTACTTCTTCCGTAAAGTCTGTTTGATTCGCTGAGCGAACGTCTTATCGAGCTGCGCCCTGAGTTGCTCAATCTCTCGCGCCCTTGCCTCATTCTCATAATAATCCTGCCAAACTGTCGTAATCATTGCGTCTCTGCCTAAATCCGTTTTCAGATCCTCGACTTCCTTCAGCCGCTCCGCCCAAATCTTCTCCGAATCCAATCTCTCGGCGACCATTTCTCGCATGTCATACTTTTCCGGATTTTGCCGCACATCTTCAATGCTGCAAATCATTTCCGCCTCATCAAACTTTTCTCGGCTCGACCAGTTATCTTGTATTAATTTTTCAAAGTTGTCCGCCGAAACCCCCTCCGTCAATCCACCATACCCCAATATAATCACCGGCAGCCCAGTTGACATCATCTCTACGGCTACTCTATCCATGCCAATCCCGCCTTCATACTCTCCCTGCAGAATCTCGTCTACTACCGAATCGCACCACCCGCGAAAGTTCACTCGCATCTTATGCGTCGCATCGGAGTTATATGCCTCCGCGAAATCCTTCACATGTCTCTCTTCATCTCCGCGTCCAAAAATATCCAGCTGTTCTACTCCTGCCTTCTCTAGCACCGGAATCGCTCCTAGCGGTAGCTCGTGTTTCGGGCCAGACAATCTCGACGCAAAAATCCACTTGCGCCCCTTCGCTTCCCGCGCTGTTTTCTCGGGCAAAATTATACCATTTCTGACAACTTTCACATCTTTTCCAGCCAAAAATTCCGGATAAAACTCCTTCAAATATTCCGCCACCAATACTATTTGCGGTCGTCGCAACTCCAAAACTAGATGGAACAGAGTTAATAGCGGATCATCCGCCAGCCACGGCGTATTGTGTTGGCCATGTAGAGTGAAACACATCGGCAAGTGTAATATCGCCGACGCAAAACCCGCTGCAATCACACCATAAAGTGGCTGCGCATCAATCATCTCGACTTCATTATCCCGACAGAAGTTTACCAACGCATCCACGTTGCTAATAATCGTCCCGCGGTCCGACGCCCGAAGTGGCAACTTTATAACTCCGTCAAACTTTTCCGCCAGCTCCTCGCTATATTCATCCGCCGCCAGGTAGCACTTTACTCCGTGCTGCTGATAAACTTTTACTTGTTCTAAGATCCGAGTTTCCAATCCACCCCCGATAAAAAAATCCGACACAACCAACATACTCTTCATATTCAAATTATAACAAAACTTCGACAAAACCGCAAAACCAGAAAGTATGCTATAATAACGAGCAACGAACGAAAAACATGCTAGCATGTCTTTCTGAAACGCAGGAGTGGCTGTAGCATAATAAGAAAACAAGTTTTCTTATTATGCGCTACGACTGTGGATACGACGTAGTTGTAGCGCGAGGAAATTACAGTATAAGTCGAAGACTTATGCTATAATAACCGTATCATGAGTGCGAAAAAGTGGAGTAAGCGCCGGACTATGCAGGCTATTTGTATCGCCTGTTACATAATTGTTCCTATTTTCTTCTGCATCTTCTATTTTTTGATGACCATGTCTTATGAAGATATTTTGCACCACAGTTGGCATGCCGAAGGGAACACCGGCACCATCCTTGCCTACGTTTACAATTATTTGCCTCGTCTCGGCGAATTCTACCAGAACCTAACTATGCGTTTTATGGATGCGCAAGCCTCTCTCGGTCTCGGACTTATTCTCCGTTTTTTCGATGCTGTCATGTGTACCGCGCTCATCTATTTATTGACAGTTTTCGTTCTCAAGCGCCGCCCTCGCCTTTCCTATAAAGACGCCTTAGTTTATCTTGGGCTTTTTGTTCTCCTTATGCTTTTTGAAACCAGCGAAGTTTTCATGTATCGCTTCTCTTATGTTCATAATTACATCCTCGCTATGTTGGCCATGGTCGGTTTTCTTCTTCCGTACCGCCTCAATCTCCGAACCGCCAAGCCTCTCGCTCTTGTCGGCATGCTTTTGCTCGGATTCCTTTTCGGTATCTCGACCGAAATCGCCCCAATTGCTATCCTCATTATCCTCGTCGCAAGCGCCATTATTCACAAAATCACCCAAAAACTCACCGTCAAACAGTTCCTCCAGCAATACCGCCTCCAAATCGCAGGCTTTATTGGCATTCTTCTCGGGCTAATTTTCTTCTATGTCGGTGCTGGCCTTGATAGTCGTGCTAACGGTGGCTATAGCATAATCTACGAATATATCCATATTTCCGAAATCTTCAGCACCCCGCTCCGCACCATCCCGGCCCTGATTGACCATTTTTGGTACAATATCCGCTATTTCGCTTTTGCGCTTGTCCTCCTCTTGTTTATTACTTTCTCAGCTTTCGTCCGCCACAAACAATCTAAACCCAACCAGCTTCCTCTTTACCTTCATATTTTAGCCTTCTGTATCCTCTTTCTAGGCGCATCGTCGCTTATCAAATTGCACGACGACATGTATGTTCGCTTCCTCTTTCCGATTTATGTCGCTGTTTTTGTCGGTATTTTCACCTTTTTATCTGAACAACTTTCCCGCACCGACGTCGACCTCCAAACTTTCGCAAAAGTTAGTTGTATCGTTCTTCTTGGCGTCGGCGCCCTAATGACTGTTGATATGACATATGCCATGGTACGCTACCATTCAAAAGTCGCACCGGTCACCAATAATGAAATCACTATCCAAAACGACGGCAACCTCCATTTCGCTGGAGAGTTGCCGGATAATCCTTATATGGTGTCTAGTCCAATTTTCCATTTTCGCCAGCTCACGCCAGTAAACTGGGACAACGACAATAGTTACATGAAGTATGATAATTAAGTAAAATGAAGGAGTTTTGTCAGATGTATGTCGAAAAAGATCAGTTAACCGCTAAAACAAGGGAACTATAACCATGAAAAAAATCCTCTCCATTTTTGGCACTCGTCCCGAAGCTATTAAAATGGCTCCGGTCGTCAAAGAGCTAGAAAGCCGCCCTGACGTCAAATCTATCGTCTGCGTCACGGCTCAGCACCGCGACATGCTCGACCAAGTTCTCAAAGTTTTTAACATCACTCCCGACTACGACCTCAATATCATGCGCCCGAACCAAACCCTTTCTCATATCACCTCCGCCGCTCTGACCGGCATCGAGGAAGTTCTTATTAAAGAGCAGCCCGATGTCGTGCTTGTTCATGGCGACACGACGACCGCTATGGCTGGCGCTCTTGCTGCCGCTTATCAGCAAATTCCTGTCGGCCATGTCGAAGCCGGTCTCCGCACTTATAACATTCATTCTCCATTTCCGGAAGAAATCAACCGCCAAATCATCGACCGTATCGCCGAATATCTTTTTGCTCCCACCGAAGTTAGCGCCGAACATCTCAAAAAAGACCTCAACGAAGACCAAAAAATCTTCATCACCGGCAACACCGCTATCGACGCTCTGAAAACCACCGTCGACCAAAACTATCATCACGAGACTCTCGATTGGGTCGGTGATGATCGCCTCATTCTTGTCACCGCGCACCGCCGCGAAAACCTCGGCGAGCCTATGCGCCAGATGTTTACCGCTATGCGCCGCCTCGTCGAATCGCACGATGACGTCAAAGTTATTTACCCGGTCCACCTTAACCCTAAAGTTCAATCCGTCGCGAAGGAAATCCTCGGTGACAACGATCGCATCCGCCTTATCGCTCCGCTCGACGTTTTGGACTTTCATAACTTCATGGAACGCACCTATTTCATCATGTCTGATAGTGGCGGCGTCCAAGAAGAAGCCCCCTCTCTCGGCAAACCGGTTCTCGTTTTGCGTGATACAACCGAACGCCCGGAGGGGATTAAGGCTGGCACCCTAAAACTTGTCGGCACTAATACCGATGATGTCTATGCCGCCGCCGATGAACTTCTGTCTAACGCTGAACTTTATCGCCAAATGTCCGAAGCCAAAAACCCTTACGGTGACGGTTTTGCCAGCCGCCGTATCGTCGATATTCTAACCAAAGGAGAAACCAATGACTAAACAACCATCTTCCGCATCCACTAACCCAGCCGATACCGAGCTAGAAGCTCTCAAGAAACTCAACCAAACCCTCAAAGACGAAAAGCGCGCTCTCGAAAGGGAAAACAAAGCTCTCAAGCGCCTCGTCTCCTCCAAGCGTTTCCGCGCCGCTACTCGCGTCGCCGAAACCTATAACCATCTTTTCCCGCTCGGAACCGGTCGCCGCCGCGCCATCACCTCCACCGCTTCCAAAATTATCTCCTCGCGCGCCAAATCTCAGGCCAAAAAGGAATCTAAGCGCCTCGAGGAAATGAAAGAATTTGCGAAAGGCTATGATCGCGTCATTGTCATCGACAGTATCCCTTATGCTATCAAGCTCAAACAACGCCCCCAGCATCTTGCCGATGAGTTTGCGAAACTCGGCTATTTCGTCATCTACCTCGAGCCGAATGTCCCCGGGCTTAATATCCGCAAAGTTTCCAAAAACCTCGTCACGATTAGCGACTATAAATATCTTCGCACCCTCAATCAAAAGCATAAATATTTCCTCTTGCCGAACACTATGGCGCTCGAACTTAATCATCTCCGAGACATTCGTTCCTGGGGTTATGAACTTATTTACGACTATATCGACGAGTTCCATGAAGATATCTCCGGCGACCTCGCTCTCCAGTTAGAAGTTTTCAACCATCTTGAAGAAATCAAGCCTCGCCTTGCCGTCGTCACCGCTACCCGCCTCGAAGAACACCTGAAAAAGGAGCTTATGGGTCTCTGCTCGGTAATTATGGCCGCTAATGCCGTCAACGTCGACCATTTCAACTATCAAAAACAAGATGATACTGTCCCTGCCGATTTGGTCAAGGTAAAAAACACTAACCACTCCATCGTTGGTTTTTATGGCGCCCTTGCTCCCTGGATTGATTTTAGACTTATCAACCGCGTCGCCAAGAATCACCCCGAATGGGAAATCGTCCTGATCGGCATGGACTATAATGGCGCTCTTGCTGATTTGAAGCCTGCCGCCAACATTCATCACTACGACTCTAAACAATATTCCGAGCTAGCCAGTTACGCCAAGCATTTCGACTGCGCCATCATCCCGTTCCGCCTTGGCGAGATCGCCAAGTCCACCTCCCCGGTCAAACTTTTCGAATACATGGCGGCCGGACTTCCGACGGTCGGCACTCGCGACCTTCTCGAATGTCGCGGCTACGATTACATTTACCTCGCCGAAGACTACGATGATTTTGAAACCAAGCTCGAACAGGCTATCGAAGATCATAAAAACTCCGCCGCCCGCAAACGCCTCCTCGAGCAGGCCGAAGAGAATACCTGGGCCAAGCGCGCCGCAACTATCGACGCCAAGCTTCGCGAGCTAGAACACTAGCCGCGCGCTCGCCTTTTCGACCGCAAATGCGACACTCGCCACCTCGCCTTCACGAGCTGGAGTAATATCCGGCTCCTCAGGCTCAGGCCGTCCGTATCTTTCACCCATTTCTTCAAATAATCATAACTTTCTTGCCAGTTTTTCCATTCTGTTGCCGACTTTTTCACTGTGCTCGTTTCCGTCCCGTAGTTATAAATATACAGCGGCTCCAAAATAAACGAGAATTCACCTGGCGCATATCGCAAATAGTCCAAAACGAAGTTTGTGTCCTCCGCAAAAGTCCTCCCCACCTCAAACTCCAACTTATTCTCCTGCACTATCTTAGTCCGGAAAAGTTTGTTAATCACTCCGTACATCCGCCCGTCCAACAGTAAAAGATATAACATATACTCCGCCCGGCTTTCGTTCCGACGCCGCTCGCGTCGCGGCGATACATAAGTATTTTCCACCCGCCCCTGTGCCAGTTTCCGATATTCCATCCCCACCGTGCTAATCGCGAGCTGCGGATTCTGGTCCATTTTCTCGACCATTTTCTTCAGCATCCCGTCTTTTATCTCATCGTCCGAATCCAGAAAACACAAATACTCCCCCCGTGCCATCCGAATCCCCGTATTTCTTGCCGCGCTCGCTCCGGCATTCTCCTGATGAATTACCTTCACCCGACTCCGCGCCAGGGAACTACGACTCGCTTCTTCTAACTTCTGCAGACTATCGTCCGTCGACCCATCATCTACCGCAATAATCTCCAAATCATCATATTGCCCCAACAAGTTCTTGACTAATTTTGCCGCATTCTCGCCCGTGTTCCATACCGGTATAATTACAGAGAGTTTCATAATACCTATTATATGCTAAAACTAGGAGCAGCGAACGAAAAACTCGCTAGCGAGTTTTTCTGAGCGCGACGCACGTTATAGCATAAGTCTCTGACTTATGCTATAATAAGTCGTATGAACATACCGAAAGTTTGGAACAAACGTAACCGCGTCCTTCTGAAAGAACTCACCAAAACCGACTTCAAACTCCGCTACCAGGGTTCCGTCCTCGGCTATCTCTGGGCGCTTCTTCGCCCCTTGCTTATGTTTGCAATCCTCTACGTCGTCTTCGCGAAACTCCTCCGCTTTGGCAGTGACATCCCGCACTATCCAGTCTACCTCTTGACCGGCACCGTCCTTTGGTCCTTCTTCACCGAATGTTGTAGCCAAGGCATCCAAGCCGTCGTCGCTCGCAGCGACCTCATCCGCAAAATCAGCTTCCCGAAGTATATCGTCGTCATCTCCGCCACTCTGACCGCCGTCATCAACGTCCTGATTAACCTCGTCGTGATCATCATCTTCGCCCTGCTAAACGGCGTCACCCCCTCCTGGAGCTGGCTCCTCGTCCCGATTCTTATTGGCGAGCTATACCTTTTTGCCCTCGGCATCGCCCTCTTCCTCGGCTCTATTAACGTTAAATACCGCGACATCAGCTCCATTTGGGAAGTCCTTACCCAAGCCCTCTTCTACGCCGTCCCGATCATCTACCCTATCACCATGATCGCCTCCACCAGCTCTCTCGCCGCCAAAATCATCCTTATCGACCCTATCGCCCAAGTCATCCAAGACATCCGCTGGTCCCTCATCACTAAGGAGGCCGTCACGACCGCCGGTTTCGTCGGTCTCGGCGGCGAACTTTTTGCTATCGCTCTTGTTCTTGTCGTCCTTATCGTCGGCGCTATCGTTTTCCGTCGCCGTTCCAAATTTTTCTCGGAGGAAATCTAATGTCGCCCGCCTCATTGAAAGGAGTAAACCATGCCTAAACGTGTTATCGGCACCCGTATTGAAGCCCCTGATCCCTCGAGTGACGTCGCTATCCGCGTCGAGAATCTCCATAAGTCCTTCCGCCTTCCGACCGAACGCTCTTGGGGTCTCAAGCAAGCCATTTTCAATCGTCTCCGCGGCATTAAAGGTTACAAAGACCAACAAGTCCTCCGCGGTATCAACTTCGACGTCAAAAAAGGTGAATTTCTTGGCATCGTCGGCCGCAACGGCTCCGGTAAATCCACCCTCCTTAAAATCCTCTCTGGTATCTACTATCCGTCCGCCGGCTCTGTCGTCGTGAATGGCACTCTCGTCCCGTTCATCGAGCTCGGCGTCGGCTTCAACCCCGAACTCACCGGCCGCGAGAACGTTTATCTGAACGGCGCCATGCTCGGCTTCAGTAACTCCGAAATCGACGCCATGTATGACGACATCGTCAAATTTGCCGAACTTGAGGAGTTCATGGACCAAAAACTCAAAAATTACTCTTCCGGCATGCAAGTCCGCCTCGCCTTTTCCATTGCTATCCGCGCGAAAGGGGACATCCTTATTCTCGACGAAGTCCTCGCCGTTGGCGACGCCGCCTTCCAGAAGAAATGTAACGATTATTTCGAGTCGCTCCACGGCAACCAAACCGTCATCCTCGTCACCCACTCCATGGAGAACGTCGAAAAGTTCTGCGACCGCGCCATTCTCATCGAAAACGGCGAAATCGCCTGCGAAGGTTCTCCTGAAAAAGTCACCAAAGCCTATCTCAAACTCTGGAGCTAACCAGCCTAGACCCTGCCACACCTCCCCTAAACCAGGGCTTTATGCTATAATATCTACATGAAGAAAGACTCCGGGCTGGTGTTTCACGTTTTCCTGATTTTTGGTGACGCCATTGCGATTTTGGCGTCCTTTTTGCTTGCCTATTTCATGCGCACGCATCTCGATCAGCGCCCCTTCTACTTTGATTCCGACCCCTGGAAATTCGTCCTCTCAATGATCTGGCTCGTCCCGATCTATATCATCATCATGGCCGCCCTCGGCCTATATAAGAAATCCGCCCTCGCCGGCCGCGGTCGTTGGCGCGAAATCGGCCAACTTTTCCTCGCCTCTCTGATCGGCATGATGGCCATTATTACTTACGACTTCTTCTTCGAAGTCGACCTTTTCCCGGTCCGCATCATGGCTCTTTACTCCGTCCTCAGCTGCTTTGCCCTCCTCTGTATCTTCCGGAGCGCCGTCCGCTGGGTTCGCCTCCTCGCCCTCAAGAAAAATCGCCGCGCCGCCCAGCGAGTTGTCATTATCGGCAACAATCCTAATACCGAATCTCTCGCCGACTATCTGGCGACTTATCCCGAGTCCGGCTTCCGTCTCGTCGGCATTGTCGCGGGCAGCAAATACATCCCTAAGGACCTCCGCCGCAAGCAGTTCTCCTCTCTGAAAGAAGCCCTCAAGAAGACTAAGCCCGACGTCATTTTCCAGACCGACGAGAAGCGCACCGAATACGTCTATCGCCAAGCCTTAAATCGCCACCTTCTCTACTACTTCGTCCCTTCGACCGCGACCTTGACCTCCCAGATGGGCGAGCTCGAACTCGTCGGCAACACCCCCGCCATCCTCGTCCGCGTCACGCCCCTTATTGGCAGCGCGAAAATCACTAAGCGCATCAGCGACATTGTCTTCGGCGGCCTCCTACTCCTCCTCGCCCTAATCCCGATGGCCGTCATCTGGCTCATCGAAAAACTCACCGACCCC